>DNPC01000875.1 GCA_003501565.1 Planctomycetaceae bacterium
TCGCTAGCGGCTAGGCGTTTGTAACGCGAGCCATTCACTTCTCTGAGCGTAGCCTTAAGCGAGTTTCCGAGTTCGCCTCCATCTCGCTGCGCGCACAGGGGCCACTTCGTGCGTCTCAGCTGTGGAATACTGTCTTCGGCGACAAGTTATTTGTACTGCCAATGTCTAAATGCACTACTCATTGCGAGCGGAGCCGCCAATCGCTACTCAAAACCGGGATATAAAAGTGGCTGGCACCAATAGAGAGAAGTGGCCAGCCAAAGCTCAGCCGGTAAACGCTGTCCGGTTGACGGGTTCTTTGGCAATATTCATTCAGGGCAGCAGCGAGCTTTGCTGCAGCGGCGGTGAGTTTTGTGGGAGAATACAAGTGGTTGGGAAAAGTCGGTTTGGAAGAATTCTGTTTGGGTTGCTGGTGGTTGCCACCACGTTCGATGCCGTCGCATTCGCGCAGAAAATCGAGTCAGCACAGTTTGGGAAGGCCGTTTCAGATTCCGATCAGCTATCGGAGGTCGGAAATGAGTTTCGTCCGATGGACGCAATCTATCTGAAGGTCTCTCTGGATAGCCGGCCAAAGTCAGGTTCACTCTCCTGCAAATTCTATTTTGGAAAGCAGCTCATAACGACTGTAGCCGCAGACTTGGCTGAGCTAGCGGCCAGGGAACTACCTGAGGGTTTGAACGCTTATGGGTTGTTTACGCTCAAGCCGACCAGTCCGTTTCCAATTAGCGATGACTACCGCGCAGAGATTTTCTACAACGACAATCTGCTCGGAAGATTTGACTTTGAAATCACTACCGCAGCGAAGTCGGTTAAGCCTCGGCGGGCGGCGGATCGATCGAGACCGGTCGCTAAGGACACGCCTGAGATCATAAAGAAACTGCTCGGGGGTACTGCCTATGTACATGCGGCGGATGAACTAGGTAATAGCTGGACGGGAACTGCTTGGTTGCTGGACCGCAAGCAACGCCTGCTAGTTACCAATGATCACGTTGCGAGTTCAGCCGCCGAAGATGGCAGCCCGATTGCCGTCACATCCATTCAGCTTGTCTTCCCTGAGTACAAACGCGGACGAGTCATCCACGACGCCGAGCATTATAGGCGATTTTCTGCACCGGTGAGAGCCAGTGTTGTCTATAGTGACAGTCGCCGCGATTTGGCAATTCTACGGGCAGAGTCCGTGCCTACCGACAACACTGCGGAAATAAAACTTGCCAGCGATTCTGGCAGCATTGGCGATTCGCTTCATTCGTTGGGAGGCGTGCCGCGCGGCAGCGAAGGGTACTGGATATACACCTCGGGTGAAATTCGAGCCGTGTACAAACGGTCGTTGGCAAATGGCTTTGAGGCTCAAACTGTAGAAGCGAACATGCAGACGAACCAGGGTAACAGCGGTGGTCCTGTCCTGAACGACGCTGGCGAGTTGGTTGCCGTCGTCGAGGGTCATCAAACAAACGCGCGTTCGGTCAGCCTATACATCGACTTGGCTGAGGTCAAAGAATTCCTCCACGATTCAGTGTCAATGATCGATCCAAAGGTTGCTTCGGACTTCGTACGACGTGGCGATCACCACTACGAAGCGGGTCGATTGGAGGAAGCCCTCCAGGATTATACGCGTGCGTTGCGAATCGACCCGAAGAATGCCGATGCGATGACATCGCGCGGCTGGGTCTTCTACAGCAAGGGAGACAATCAAACCGCACTAGTAGAATTCAGTGACGCGATTGAAGCGGACAGAATGTCGCTTCACGCCTACCACGGCCGGGCGACGATTCGTTCTGAAGAAGGCGATTATGTCGGCGCCATCGACGATCTGACCTACGCGCTCACTAACTCAACGGATTCGAGCGACTCGAGCGAATTTTATAATGAGCGTGGAGTGGCCTACTGGCGAATGGAAAAACTTGATCAGGCCCAAGCTGACTGTGAGCGGGCGGTGAAAGCCGATCCCACAAACGCATGGGCACACTACAACCGGGGCAATGTGCTAGCCGCCGAAGATCAGCATCAGGCCGCCGTGCCAGCGTTCCTAAAGGCGATCGAGCTGGATGCGACGGAAGCTGAGTTTTACTGGTCGATGGGGAAATCTGCATACGCTATCGGTAAACCAGAGTCTGCGATGAAGCTGTTTGATACAGCGATTGCACTCGATGCGACGGTTGCGGACTACCTGATCAGCAAAGCCAAGGTTCTGGCCGATGCGAACAATTTTGCGGCCGCCAGCGAACTCCTGGCGGCGGCAATTGCGATCGATGAAAACGACGATCGTGTCATCAATGAAGTCGGTTTGATGGGATTTGAGTTGGGCAACTACCCAATGGCAGAAGCGATGTTTCGACAGGCTGCTGAGCTAGCGCTGGCGGATGCCGTCTGTTGGTTTAACGTCGGGCACGCCCAACTGAAGCAGCACAAGTGGAACGACGCCGTCCGGAGTTTGACGAAGTCCATTGAGCTAGATGACAGAGACGGTGATACGTACGCACTGCGAGGTGAAGCCTACTCGGCGCTTGGCAAATCGGACTTCGCTAAACGTGACTTTGCAAAGGCCAAGAAGCTCATGCCTGGCGCGTTCGACAAGTATTCGACGAAGTTGCTCCAGGTTGGCAATCGTACTTCGGGGCAGTTAGTTGTTCATTTGCGATATCGGGCGAAAGGAACTGATGGTACGCAACGATGGTATCCACTGGGCGGTGGAACACTACAGTTCACTTTCGAGCCCAATGAAATTTCCCACTTAGAATACGCGGGAAACCAAATCCATGGCGACCAATTCGAGATCTGGGCAGAGACGACAGAGTCAGGCGATATCTATACTGAACACCGAAAGAATAAGCTGATCTCGGTTGGTAGTACTGGTTACCTTTCCGCCAGCGGTGCCCCGGATACTGAGCTGTATCAGTTTGTTGCAAAGTAGAGTAAGAGTCGTTCCTGTGACTAATGCGGACTGCGAAGTAGTCGGACGTGAGTGTTCGTCAGCCTGAGGGCCTCCTGAACAAAGCATGTCGATGGCTGGCACGTTCCGCAAAGTCAAGAACTCTACAGCATTGCAGGAGCGGCAAGATCGTTGTGAACGCTGTCGACGGTGTCGGATGAGATGCTGGTGAGATCTTCAGCGTAACCGACCATAAGGCACAAATCGCATAAGCGATTGATCTTTCGCGGCACGCCTTGACTGAAGATGTGGATCCGTTCGATCGCGTCGGCGCCGAAGATGGCATCAACACTGCTGCCAGCTGTGCGCAGGCGGTGTTGCATATATGCCTCAGTTTCCTCGATCGACAGTCGGTTCAACATACATTTGACGCTTAGGCGTTCATCTAGGGCGTGGAAGCGTTCAACGTGACTGATCAGTGTCGGTTGGCCAGCCAGGATGAGTGTCCAAGCCGATTCGCCATCGGCGTCATCCGCAGCTACGTTTAAGAGCAACCGTAGAGGCTGCAGCAAATTGTTTTCTTCCAACAGGTGTGCTTCGTCGATCACAATCACCGGGCGCGTGCCGCGATCAATACACTGATGCAAGAAACTGTCGAAACGGTTGATATCGGACCACACCTCGCTGGATTCTGAACCGCCAGAATCAATTTGATTGACGACAAAGCGGACGAGTTGTTCGGAGGGCATGGCCGGAAAAACGACGTGCACGAACGGACGGTACGCTTCGTCCAGTTGCGTCGACAGTGCGCGAATCAACAGCGACTTGCCCATGCCACCCGGACCGGCCAATACTGCCGCAGCGCGTCGATTCTCGATCGCGTAATGCAGCTTTAATAGTGCAGCCTGGTGAGTTTGAGCGGGATAGTAGTAGTCCTGCGCGGCTCGGTTTTCGAAGGGCCGAGCGGAAAGTTTCCAGTGTGATTCGTACATAGTGTTACCTTGGTTCTAGCTTCAGAACCACTCGAAATGTATTGAGCGCGCAAACACGGCATGCGACTAAATCCGACCTTTACGAATCTGTGCACTATGCCATAAAGTTCTCGACGATCCCGATGGAGACAATTCCTGTCTTGCGGATGCGTTCAACGCAAGTTTCAACTTGGTTGGCTGTGGTTTGTTGCCGGTTGATAACAGTGATGACTGCATCGACGACTCCGGTTTCGGCAAGCGGACGGACAAGGCAGCTGGGAGACGTCATGTGCCCCATGTCGGCAATGACGAGGTCGAAGCTCTCGCTGAGTTCCTCAAACATTGCTCCGATCCGATCGTCTAAGCTGGAAATGTCTTCCGAGTCCACTCCGGAGATCAAAGGTATTAAAGTCGTTTGGTCATCGATCGAGTGAATTGCGACATCTTCTAATGGCAGCTGATGCTCAATAGCGGTACGCCAGTCCTGTTGAATGTCGAGATTTGTTCGTGCGGCGATCGCAGGAGACTCAAGGTCCGCATCTACCAAAGCGACACGCATGCCGCGACTGGCGGCTAGTATGGCGAGGCAGCAAGCTATGGTGGTCCGTCCCTCTCCGCCTTGCGGGCTGGTGACTGCCATCACCTCCAGGCCTTCTTCGCAAGCAGTTGCCAAGTTTTCTGCTACGGAGTCCATCTGTTCGCCGCTTGCCAACAACAGGTCAGCACATACTGCTGGCCAGCTCAGTCGGTCCACTTCCCATACGGGATTGAATATACGCTGCTTGGCTTCGCGAAGCTGCTGTTCTATCTCACTCGTGGCGTTACGGCTAAGACTTGGCGAGTCAGTGGTTGAATCTGCGGGCGGGTTGGCGACAGCCTGGGGCGTGGCCGTATCAGGCTCACTTTCTGCTTCATCGCCGCCGGTCGCTACGTCCACGCTCGTCAAACTCTGAGAGCTTTTCGCTTCGCTGATCGCCGATTCGTCGGTCCCATCAGGAGGTGAAGCGTAAGATGGGCGGTCGAGGCGGAAGATCTCACCGTCTTCGTCTCGGCGAACGAGCTGATCGACGGCAGGTTCTTCAAGGGGTGCTAGTTCAGGTGCTCGCGCGGGTGGCTGCGGCGAGAGCGTTGGGATGGATTGCCCGTGGCTCTGTTGTACCTGGGTGTAACGATCCTTGGCCGTTGATTTCGCATTTGTTGTTTTAGTGGTTGCTGCTTGGGGCGCGGCTGGCTCAATCGCTTTGGCGGTGACCTCTGGTACTACATCGGGGGCGACGTCGGGCGACGGGGGTGCCGAGACAGCTTGAGGGTCGGGTACCGCCGATGGAACTGCTTCCAGAGGGCTGACCGCCTCGAGTGAGGTTTCTGCGACAGCCTGAACACGCGGAGCGTCTTGTGAAGCAGGTGCTGCGACAGCTGGGGCACGCGCTGGTGCTTGCAATTCAGGTTGATGCGTGCGCTCTGTTTGTACTGATGCTGGGCCTGGAGCCGCGCTTGTGGATGGCGTAGGATGAACCAGCGCCGACGGTGGCAAGGATGGAGTGGTTGGCTGGACTAGAGTGTCGAACGATGCCACTTGCCATTGTCCGGCTTGTTGCATCTGCGACGCGATCGAATTGCGTATATCTGCATCGGAGGACGCCGGCGAGGCTGGTTCTGAGTAAACGACTGCGGTTCGTTTGAGTCGCACCGCCTGCCCAGTGGTGGTGAGTTTCGGGGCCGGTGGCGTGATGTCTGCTGCTGCCGTGTTTGCGTTGGTCTGCTGGTAGCTGTTTGCCGCGGCATCGATCCGATTGGTTGGGACAGTGCGTTCTGCGGCGTTTGGCTGCGCCTCGGGCGCGTTTTCGACCGGTGGGTTCTCCGCGGACCGGTTCATTTCAGTGCGTTTGACCTGTGTGTCGGTTGCCTGGCGTTCATTCGTGTGAGGGCCTTGCAGCGCTGCGCTGGTCGGAATGGTAGCCGTATCGAAGCGGACCAAGAAGTCGATGTTGGCATCTTCCCCAACAGAAGCGGAGGGCGAACTGTTAGCACCGCGAACGACGTCTTCTTCTGCCTGAGCATTGTTGCGTTCTTCTTTCGAATACGCTTTGATAAACGCTTGGTTTAGGCTCTTGCTCATGACAAAAAAATCCTGTTCGCCAGTGTTTTCTATACTTCGGTGTGTTCTATTTGTCAGTCGAGTCTGGGTAGGCCGTTGGTTGCGAATTTGTCGGTGCAGTCTGACGGCGATCGGGCGGTGAACTTGTTTGTTCAGCCCGCCATAAAACTACCTTGCCGGTGGAGGAAGGTAGCGATTGTCGGATGTCGGTGGTTGAGCGATCTGTTCAGCTTTGTAGTTTCGCCAAGCTTCGATTACCGCTCGAGGATCCATCGTCGGACTATCAGTCAGCATTGGTCCACCAGGAAC
The DNA here is from genome assembly GCA_003501565.1 of Planctomycetaceae bacterium. Classification (GTDB taxonomy): domain Bacteria; phylum Planctomycetota; class Planctomycetia; order Pirellulales; family Pirellulaceae; genus Aureliella. The sequence goes on from DNPC01000875.1 coordinate 6,248, forward strand.
GGTGGCCGCGCTGTTTGACTTGTCTGTGGGTGTGTTCGATGGCTGCGCTGGTTTTTTCGAAGGCAAGCGATTGTGCCCGCTGGCAAGATGAGCAGGAACCGATTTATTGCTAGCCTGGCCCTGTGCGCTAGTTTGGGTATGGTTGCCGGCCGCCGGGGAAGTCCTCGGGGACGTTTCCGTGCCAGGGAGTCCAGAGTTATCTGCAGAGGTTGGTTGGTTTGCTGCAAGTCCGATGTTGTTGCCCCCGGCCAGCTGCGGACCCGTTGCGGATCCGAGACCGGCCGTTTCGGAGGCCTGTCGACTCAGCGCCGCATTCTGGGCTCCATTGTAAAGAGCCGGGCTTTCCCCCAAACGACTGCCTGCAGGCAGGGCGGGTACAGAATTCGTTGATGCAGCGGCATGTACAGCGTCCGGCGAGCCCGCCGTTTCATCAAGGATGGGTAACCCTACAGTAGCGCTGGCGACACTTGGTCGCGCGAGTGACGCTGTTGCCACGGCAGGTTGAGGCTGCATCGTTTGTTGTGGCGCATTGGGAGTGCTGGCGGCTGGTGGGCCCCCGGCATTGGTCGCGAGTTGAGGATTTGATTCCGTTGGTGTTGTCTTCGATTCCGTCACGTCACCAGCATCGATCGCGAGAGACGGAGGGATTAAGCTATCGGTCGAATCCAAAGAACTGTCCAGGCTCATAGAGCCGGATAGAGATGGCGCACTGGGAGCAAGACTGTGTTTGGGAGCTTGGTCTTGGTTAGCAACGATTTCGGTTTCCGGGCTCGAAGCCGGGGGAGACGGTTCTGGTAAGCTGAGCTGAGTATCAATTTCGGGGATCTCAATATCACCCAAAGATGGAATCGCCAATTGGTTTTGATCAGCTGCGGCTAGATTGTCAGGATCTGGCGACGACGAGTTATTGAATGCAAATGCGCTCGCAAACAACAGGGCTCCTACAAGCAATAGCAACACAATGCCACTCGACCAATGCTCCCACCAAGTCTTGCTGGTGATTGCTGCCGCCAAGTTGGCATCATTAGTTGCCGAGGGTTGGCTGGCCTCTGCGGGCTCGATAGAAGAGACTACCGTGGTAGTGCTTCCTAGGTTTTGGGCGGCAGTTGCTTCGGCAGTTGCTACTTCGGCGGACGTTGCGTCTGCCAAATGAGAAGACACTTCCGTGTCGGCTTCACCTGCGACCCGTTCGGTTGGTTGGCTAGTGCCATCGGAGGCGTGCTCTTGCTCGGTTGTGGTCTCGCACAAATCTGGAAACCGGAACAACACAGGAGCCGAGATCTGGTTGGGGCGCGACTTTCGAGCAGCGCGAAGACTCTTTTGAATCGATGCCGTCCGTGGCATGTCTTGATTCCTTGAAGACCGATGTCGAAACTGCTTGACAGGTTGCCGGGAGTAGGCGTTTGCACACTCCGGGTTGGTAGCAGAATTGGACGGGCCAGATCAAGCCAGGCTACTAGAAGCTGTGCGTAGACCCGGGCCGTATCTGACTCGATCGGCGACCGGAAGTGCCGGTCTTTAGCGATTTGCGGATTAAGGCGAGTTTTCGGGCAAGGTGGTTTAGGAGGACTGCATTGTGTTCAAGTGATCACATTCACTAGGCTGCAGTGCGACTTGTAGTGATAAGGCAAAATCGTAATAGCTAACTTTGGGGGGTGATGGGTTTTTGGCTTGACTCTGAACCTGCTCAGCAAATAATCTATCATCCGGATGAACGGATGGAGTTCGGTTTCCCCGCGGCAATGTGAATGATTCGAAGCCAACTCAGCATCGCAAGCGGTCCCTCCAAGGACGTATTTTCGCCCTCGATGGTGCGACTGGGACGTCAGTACGCGTCTTGTCGTGTTGGGTTTTCGGAATCCTGATCGAACGATGGCAAGGAATCAAATCGCTTCGTGCCTGCCGCAAAGTACCCGTCGTTCTGGACGATAAGATCACCGCCAACGAAAAAGGATGATTTATCATCATGTTGCCCCACAACAAACCAATGAGTAAAGCAGGAGAGGCTTTGGAAGCCTTGATGCGGGAACGCATCGTGCTTTTGGATGGTGCGATGGGAACGATGATCCAGCAACACAAGCTGAAGGAGCAGGATTTTCGGAATGATTCGTTGTCGAACGTTGAGGTCGAACTGAAAGGGAACAACGATCTGCTGAGTATTACTCGGCCAGACATTATCGCGGATATTCACCGCGAATATTTCCAGGCGGGCTCAGACATTGTGGAGACGAATACGTTTTCTGGGACGACGATAGCGCAGGCTGATTACAAACTGGAACATCGAGTCCGAGATATCAACATTGAGTCGGCGAGGCTGGCCAAGCGTGTAGCCAAGGAGGAATCAGAACGGCAAGAGCGCCCTTTGTGGGTTGCAGGTGCGATGGGGCCGACTAACCGAACCGCATCGTTGTCACCCGATGTCAGTCGGCCGGAGTACCGGGCAACCAGTTATGACGAGTTGAAGCAGGCTTATTACGATCAGGCCGAAGCACTGGTGGAAGCCGGTGTCGATATTCTGATGCCTGAAACGGTATTCGACACATTGAACTTAAAAGCAGCAATCCATGCGCTTGAGGACTTGTTTGACACGCTGGACGAACGCTTGCCAGTGATTTTGTCGCTCACGATTACCGACCAGTCCGGTCGAACGTTGTCGGGGCAGACGCCCGAGGCAGCGTGGAATTCAATCAGACACGCCAAGCCAACTTGCGTCGGTTTGAACTGTGCGTTGGGAGCTGATCTTATGCTCCCGTACCTGCAAGAGTTGTCGAGAGTTGCAGACACTTTCGTGCACGTGTATCCCAATGCGGGCTTGCCGAATCCCTTGAGCAAAACGGGTTACGATGAAACGCCGGAGGACACGTCGCGTGCTCTGGCAGGCTTTGCAGACGAAGGGCTCGTCAATGTGGTTGGGGGATGTTGTGGGACAACTCCCGGGCACATCAAAGCGATTCGGGAACGAATGAGTGAGTTCGCTCCCCGCGAGATACCGGAACCGGAAAAAGCCCTTCGTCTGAGCGGTTTAGAACCTATGAATTTCTCTTAGTAGGTGAAATGTATGAGCGATGGTAAGTCACCATTCATCCTGGTCGGCGAGCGCGCGAACGTAACCGGTTCGCCGAAGTTCAAGCGGCTCATCAAAGAGGACAACTTTGAGGAAGCGCTCGGGATCTGTCGGTCGCAGGTCGAAAAAGGTGCTCACGTCATCGATGTCAACTTCGATGAAGGCATGCTCGATGGCGAGGCGTGCATGACACGCTTCTTGAATTTGATCGCTTCTGAGCCCGATATCTGTCGTGTGCCGATCATGATCGACAGTTCGAAATGGTCGGTCATCGAAGCTGGCCTAAAGTGTGTGCAGGGCAAGTGCATCGTCAACTCGATCAGCCTCAAGGGAGGTGAAGACGAGTTCCGCAAGCAGGCGCGGCTGTTGATGCGCTACGGTGCTGCGGTTGTTGTGATGGCATTTGATGAGAAAGGGCAAGCTGATAGCCAAGAGGGTAAGGTCGAGATCGCTAAGCGCTCCTACCGTATCCTGGTTGATCAAGTCGGGATGGATCCCCAGGATATCATCTTCGATCTGAACATCCTCACGGTCGCGACCGGGATGGAGGAGCACAACAACTATGCCGTCAACTTCATCGAAGCAGTCAGAGATGTGAAGCGGGAATGCCCAGGCGCTAGAACGAGCGGCGGCTTGTCGAACATCTCCTTCTCATTCCGAGGTAACAACCCAGTTCGAGAGGCGATGCATGCCGTGTTCCTTCATTTTGCAATGGAGGCCGGCTTGGACATGGCGATCGTCAATCCTGGGCTGTTAATGAAATACGAGGATGTGGACTCCAAGCTGCGTGACTTGGTCGAGGATGTCATTCTCAACCGAAATGAAGATGCTACTGAGAAGCTGATCGAATTCGCGGAGCGGATCAAGTCTGGCGAAGTAACGCTTGGTGCTGGTACACCGCAAGAGCGTATTCATGACGCCATGCTTAAGGGCATGGACACTCTGCGAATGCTCTTCAAACGGGCCACAGAAGAAGGCAATCCTGAGATCCTCGAGAAGTTTCTCGAAGGAGGCGCTGGGGCCGTTCCGGAAGCTCAAAAAAAAAGTAGTGAAGCGTCCGTTGAAGACTGGCGCAGCGGCTCCGTAGCTGAGCGGATTACCCACGCTCTAGTGAAAGGCATTACCAGTCACATCGAAGCCGATACTGAGGAGGCACGCCAGAGTTTCGACCGGCCGCTAGAAGTAATCGAAGGTCCGCTGATGGACGGCATGAAAGTCGTCGGCGAGCTTTTCGGTTCGGGGAAAATGTTCTTGCCTCAGGTGGTGAAGAGTGCGCGCGTCATGAAAAAGGCGGTGGCGTATTTACTGCCGTTTATGGAAAAGGACAAAGATGAAAGCGCATCAGCGGGGACGTTCGTCATCGCAACGGTAAAGGGTGACGTTCACGACATTGGCAAGAACATCGTTGGCGTTGTACTCGGTTGTAATGGATACAAAGTCATCGACTTGGGTGTGATGTGTGAATGTGACAAAATCCTGGAGGTGGCAGCTCAAGAGAACGCCGATTTCATCGGTATGTCGGGCCTAATCACGCCCTCCCTGGACGAGATGATTACGAACGTGGCCAAGATGGAGAAACTTGGCCTAAAGACACCGGTCTTGATCGGTGGAGCGACGACGTCGAAGTTACATACGGCAATTAAGATCGCTCCCCACTATTCAGGCCCCATCCTGCATGTCACAGATGCCTCGCTTGTCACCGGTGTGTGTAGTGATCTCCTGAATCCCAAAACCAAAGATGCCTTCATTTCCGAACTCAAATCAGAACAAGAAAAGCAGCGTGTAACGTTCGCTGCTCAGAATGAGAAACGAGAAGACGGCCTTCCACTGGAGGACGCCCGAGGGCTGGCAAAAGTACTCGATTTTTCAGCGATACGCACTCCTGACAAATTGGGGCTGGAGTTATTCGAGAAGCTGCCTGCAGCAGAGGTCGCTGAGTACTTTGATTGGTCGCCTTATTTTCATGCGTGGGAGATGAAGGGCATCTTCCCGAAAATCCTGAGCCATAAAGAGCGTGGGAAGCAGGCCACTGAGCTTTACGACGATGCTTTGCGACTACTGGATGATGTTGTCAGCAATGGTCGCGTTCACTTGCGAGCGGTACTGGGCATTTGGCCGGCCAACAGTGTCGGGGATGATGTTGAGGTTTACTCGGATGAATCTCGCGAAGACATTTTGGAGACCTTTCGTTTTCTTCGGCAGCAGAAAGCAACCAAGGACGGTCGTTGTGCCTGTTTGTCCGACTTCGTTGCGCCCAAGAGCAGCGGGAAAGCCGACTACATGGGCGCTTTCTGCGTCACCGCGGGAGAGGAAATTGAAGAGTATGCCGCGGAGTTTAAGAAGAAAGGTGACGACTACACGGCCATCATCATACAAACCTTGGCGGATCGATTTGCAGAAGCTTCAGCGGAGTATTGCCACAAACTGATTCGTGATCGCTGGGAGTATGGTAAGGAAGAGCCTTTCCAATTCGGTGATAGTCTCAAAGCGCCAAAAGGTGAAAGTCATGAATTCAATGAATGGATGATCAAGGGGAAGTACGAAGGAATCCGGCCTGCACCTGGCTATCCGGCTTGCCCGGATCACACCGAAAAGGCAACGCTTTGGAAGTTATTGCAAGCAGAGAATCTTATCGGCGTAAGTCTTACGACTAGCTACGCCATGTACCCACCTTCTTCGGTTTCTGGATTCTACTTCAGTCACCCGGATAGCTATTACCTGACAATCCGAGATATCGGCAAGGATCAAGTCGAAGACTACGCACTGCGTAAAGAGATGTCGGTCGAAGAAGTGGAAAAGTGGTTGTCACCGAGCTTGGGGTACGAGCCCCAACGGCTTGAATCCACTGTTTCGTAGTGAGGTTCCCCAAGTTTAGTGGA
>DNPC01000736.1 GCA_003501565.1 Planctomycetaceae bacterium
ACGTCATCCACATAGACTCAAGATGATTGGGATAGAGTTCTTCCTATCTTCGCAATTCTTCCCAAAACACGTGACAATCCAACTTTGACTGACTAGACTTACAAGCGTTTAGATGGTTCGCGTACGCTAGCAATCGAATCGGCCGACCTTCTCAAGGGTTTTTCTTCGGCTGATCACGTTCGCGACGGCGTAAAACTAGACAACATCGGTAATTAACGTCCACGAGTCCCCAACAACGAAGGTTCATCAATGAGACGACTATTTATGGCTCTAGCCCTGTGCGGAAGCATTTGCCCCGCAGCGCTGGCGCAAGAACTCCCTGCGACTCCCTCAATCATCGAAGCGTCCCAGCAGGAAGCAACTGTTTACCACAGCGGTTGGGCTGTTTTGGATGCAAAGGGTAACCTGTCCGGTCAAGTTGTGACCTTGGGCGAAGCTGGCGAGATGCGAGCGGTTCCCATGGCGGGCGTCGAGCTAATCTCGATGTCTGGCGAGCGCACCGAAGCAGCTGCGGATGCTAGTGGTCACTTCACCATGGCTGCAGCACCTGGTGTCTATAAGCTGAGCGCGGCTGGCGAATCTGCTTTCGCTACGTTTGGTGTACAAGTTGTTCCGCATCGTGCCGGTGCAGCAGGCCTGTCCGTTTATGCATCAAACATTGCTCCCGCAAAGGTTGAGCAAATGTTGCGTGCTCTGTCGGTACCTGGTTCTCCTCAAAACTCTCCTGCTTACGGAGCGATGAGCCAGCCGACCGGTCCAATCGTTCAATCGCAACGTGTTGCTCTGACCAACGGTGTCGTTCGCGGTCGCTTGGCCTTCTCAATGGGTTATGGCGACCCTCAGGCGCACACAGTTAAGCTTCTGCAAGGTGGCGAAGTAATCGACACGGTTGCAGTTGACCGAATGGGGTACTTTGACGCTAAGCCTGACGGCCCTGGCGTTTACGATCTCGTGATCGGTGGAATTGGCGCTGGCGTTGTGAGCTTCGAAGTTGTCGACGACGCTGTTCAACTTACCAAGACCAAGAAGGGTGCGAAGCTAGTTTCAGCTAACGCTGCACTGCTCGTACAAGATTCACTGATGGTTCCTGTTGGAATGCCTGCTGGTGGTGCACCGGGTCAAGTTCCAGCAGACGACATGGCTGGTCCTCTACCACTTGGTGGTGGCTTCGCAGGCCCTGGCGGATTCGCTGGTCCTGGCGGTGGCGGAGGAGGATTCGGTGGCGGAGGCGGAGGCCTCGGCGGCGGATTAGGCGGTGCAGGCGGATTGCTTGGTATCGCTGGCCTTGCCGTGGGTGTTGCCGCACTGGCTGATGACGACGATGGTTTCGACGGAAACCTCGCTACTCCAGTTGCCCCCTAGTCGGCAGGCTAACTAGAACTAATTACCGATGAAGCTCGCGGGCCTGAACCACTCGCGGGCTTTTTTTGTGCGCACTCCGCCGACAGGGACATTCGATCTGACCACCAGCGGAGTTTCCCTAAAGCCAACGAGCGGACCTGAACCTGGGGCCTCTGAGCTTCAGCCAGGACGTTCATTCATTGCAATGTCTTGCATCTTCGATCTACTCTGTGGTGCTTGCTGATCTGCCTTGTGATGCTTGCTCTTGGCAGACGGCTATCGTACTTGCGGATAGGCGGAAAAGACCGCAACGCTACGTCCTGTTTGACGTTAGCGTTTGTCGTGGTTATTCCGGCATGTTGCCCGGGCACAACTCCTGCGGTATGCTCAATATCCCGCCTCCCGCTCCCGTTTGGCTGCTACTTTGGCCTGCTCTTGGCAACGGGATTCTCGTGAGAAGATTTGTTTCACAGATATTTGTTTCGCGGTAAATCGTTTCGCAATAATCCGTTTGGCAGTGCCGAAGAGCGACATTCCGCACGTGGTGAATTGGCTCCACGACCTTCATCGAAGAGGACCTATCAAAATGGCTATTGAAGCTATCGATCCAACCGTTGAAGCCGCCGCAACAGCGGCGAAGGAAAAACTCGACCAACACACCGTTGAATCTGTGCATTGGCATTTTAGCGATGAAACTGGGTCGCCGTTCTGGCTTGAGAAAAAGCGTGAGCTCAATTTTGATCCACTGACTGAGGTCAAGTGCTTCGAAGACCTCAAGAAATTCCCGCTCTTCGAAGACGATTGGTTGCGCGGCGGCCCCGTGCGACGCTGGGTACCCAAAGCGCTTGCCGACAAACCGACCTATGTGTTTGAGACTGGTGGCACAACAGGGGTTCCTAAGAGCCGGGTGGTGATCGATGACTTTCGCATCGACTACGAAATGTTCAGCGATACGTTGCCCGATGAGTATTTTCCTCGTGGTGCGAACTGGCTAATGCTTGGCCCGAGCGGCCCGAGACGATTGCGCCTAGCCGTTGAGCATCTTTGCCAACACCGGGGCGGCATTAGTTTCTGCATAGACCTGGATCCTAGGTGGGTCGTCAAGCTGATCAAGAAAGGCTGGATGGATCACCTGGAAGAGTATAAGAAGCACTGTATTGACCAAGCGATTACCATCTTGACGGCTGGGCACGACATCAAGTGCATGTTTACCACGCCGAAGTTGCTTGAATCGCTGGCCTACGGTTTAGCCGAGCAGGGTACCAGTATCGAAGAAGTTGGCATCACCGGCATCTTCTCTGGCGGAACCGAATTCACGCCACAGTGGACCAGGTTTTGCGTCGAAGAATTGCTCGGTGGACCAACTGAAGATAGCGGTGTTTACATGACACCGACCTATGGAAATACGTTGATGGGACTCGCATGCAGCCGTCCCGTTGTAGCCGAAGAGGACTACAAGATCTCGTACTACGCACCTCAGCCACGCGCGGTCGTTGAGGTCGTTGACTTTGAAGATCACAACCAAGTGGTGCCCTATGGTGGGACGGGCAGGGTCAAACTGTATACGATGACGAAGGAGTTTTTCGTCCCAGGTTTCTTGGAACGCGATGAAGGCGAGCGCGAGCTTCCTTATGAAAAGTTTCCTTGGGACGGTGTCAGTGGTGTGCGGCCTTTCCATGAGATCGCGTCCCAAACCACCGTCGGCGTTTACTAACGACGAACACTTGAGTTGGTGCTGGCCCTGACGAAGCCAGGGTGACTCCCTGGTTTGACCAGCGAGCAGAGTCGGGACTTCGGAACAGCAAATTGTTGTAGCCATTGGAAACAGTCCAACGCTTTGGCCTATCGCCGGCGCAGTTGGCTGTGACAAGTGAGCTCCTTGTGGCGAAACCTCCCCGGCGATTGAGTTTGCCTTAGTCGCTCCATTGCCACCCTGCACATCACTTGGCATTCACACTTAAAACGAACACTGTTGGAGAAAGCAAGTTGCTTAACATACCCGCGCTGCGATGGGGCAAAGAGTACGAATCGCTCGAGACGCAGGAGGTTGTTCACTTT
>DNPC01000458.1 GCA_003501565.1 Planctomycetaceae bacterium
AACCCCCGAAGCCGAGGCCCCAGTTGAACAAGACTCTCGGGGGGAGGCCGAAGAACTCGCGTGCGAATATAGCGCTTGCTTCGGTTTCAATCCTGAGCTGACTTCCCTAGAAGACGAACTGGATAGCTTGCTCGATGAGCTGGATTTATCGATTCAACAGCGCAGCGATCGAGCTCGACAATTGGCATCTCAAGTTGACGAAGCAAGCAGCCAAATACTGAAACGGCTGGCCGCAAAATTGATTCGCAACGGGGCCCCATCTCGCAGCACGAAGACTAGCGAATCGACGAACGAGACTCACGATGTTGAGAATGGACGGCTTGTATTTAATCCCTACTGCTGCCCGAACCGCGAAACGATTGAACTGGATGCTCGACAGACATTCGACGCGTCCGCCGATTGGCTTTTCGCGACTGGACCGGTCGGAAAGGCTCAGGCGTCACGAGTCGACGTGCCATCCTGTGGCTTCGTCGCAAGTGCCATTTCTGAAGCACCACAACCTCGCGGCGCCGTACTCGCACAGGATGGTGGTCTTATCCGCAATGAATTCGTTGAACTCCAGATCGATGAGGACCGCGGTCATCTACGCGGACTTTACACCCCTGGACATCGGGGAAACCGACTTAGCATGCAGATTGCTAGGCGACGAGTTTCGGGCAACGACGTCGATTATTCAGAAATGGACGCAAGTAGTGTCCGGATGCTAACCAGCTCTAACATCAACGGACTCATTGCGGCAAGCGGACACCTGATCGATCAAGGGAAGCGAATCGCCGATTTTTCGGTACAGTATGAAGTGTGGCGCGGCAGCCGTATCGCACAACTTGATATACGGTTGAGCAACCTTCAACCGTGCCAGGACCGCAACCCTTGGCGAGACGCCTATGTCCTACGACTGGCCTGGGTCAACGAATCGGCCAACTTGCGAGCTTATTCTGCTGGCGGACGGACGGCGTGGAGCAGCGGGAAGACGATCGCGCCCGAGCATATTCATATTGATGAGACCGACTATCACACCCATTACCTGACTGGTGGCCTAGCATTCCATCGTCTAATGGGGCCACGGTTCTTAGAAACTATTTTGGCCGCCGACGACTGCCAAGAAGTGCGGCACCGGATTGGCATTGGAGTCGATTTACCCAATCCCACTGAGGCAGCGTCTGGCTTTCTGCATCCACCCATGCAAACGCCCATTTTCATGGACTCGGGACATGTCGCCTCAGGGTGGTTAGCGACCGTGAATATCGACACAGTCGATTTGTCGGTAGAAGCACCACTTCAAAACGCTGCCGGCGAAAATGTAGGTCTGCGTTTGTTGGCCAGCGAAGACAAGGGTACCAGTTGTGGTACGAATATTCGGTTGCTGCGCGATTTAAAGGCGGCGTATCGAGTTGATATGCACGGCAATCGCATTAGCGAACTGAAAACCGATGGTGACCAGATCACCATCCCACTCCGTGCAAATGAACGGGCTTTGATCGACGCCTTGTGGGCTTAAGGCATTGCGGTAGCAAGTCTACGCAGCGTGTTACCAGCCCCACGACTACTGATGAAGACTACAAGTGCCCTCGTCACAGTTCTTTCCAGCAATTCGATAACGCCGTTGCGCCACTTGACGATACAGCCAACGCCAAACTGGCATTAGCCCCGGTATGTGTAGCAGCGGCATCGCAGGCCAAAGCCAAGGAAGTTGGCGGCTCAAATAACGGATAGCGTCCGCACCGCCGCCTTGCAGAACTGCTCCTGCGTCAGGACGTGGACTAACGACCCACAACTGCTCCATCAGCTGCTCAAAGCTAAGCTCCGGCGCGAGCTCCTTTACGCGGGGATCATGCAAGCTGACATAGGCCAATCGATCTGAATCCCAACGCGAGAGTCGTTGAACTTGTGACAGGCAGAACTTGCAATGACCGTCCCAAATAACGACGTCGGCCCCAGGCTTTTCTTCCATCGTTGCAAGATCGTGATCGAGAGTGTTCATCGTTTTGGCTCTGGCAGTCTGGATGGAACGTCACTTCCTACAGTCTAAACCGGGATTTCATTTGCCGAACAACCGGCTCATTCCAATCTTCATAACGTCGCTGAAGTCGAAATCGCCGTCTCCATCTTGGTCAAGTAGACCAGCCAGGAGTCCGCCGGAAGCCTGGTTTTCGATTTCTTTCTTTTCACCTTGAAGCATACCAGCTAGGCCCCCCAAGTCCATCGATCCGCTTCGCGCTTTTTTGCCGACGGCACCTATCACCAGTGGTGCCAGCATGGAGAGTAGTGAACCGACTTGCCCGCCGCTAAGCCCGCTGGCTTTGCCAATGCCTTGCTCAACCTTCGACTGCTTTCCGCCGAGCATTCCGGACAGGATGTTGCCGCCCTTGCCCAAGAATGCTTGGGCACCTTCGGGTGCCGCCTGGCCGCCCAGCAGGTTTGGCAGAGCGTCGAAGGTTTCGTCATCATGCTGGTCGATTTCTTTGTGGAGCCGGGATACGTTCTCGTCGTTGTCCGCTTGACGAGCAACCGCTCCCAAAAGTGTAGGCAACGCCAGGCCGATCGCCTGTTCCGTTTGTTCGGGTGACGCGCCCACTTGCGCCGAAAGGTGCTTGAGTTGGTCCGGCCCGATCTGTTGGCTCAACATTTCCATCAACTGTGACATGGCATCATTCCTGTTTCGATCATGAAGAAAAGCAACTGGAGATCTTCAATCATCCAGCGGACTAGCTACAGCAGGCACCCCGCGACCGCCGCCCAAGTTCGGTTATACCGTCACTGGCTCAAGCGCCGAGTCCCCGTGCCCTTGCTGTTCGAGGGTATTCTGGGGGGCAGATGGGCAGCGCTCATCAACATTTCACCAAACCTCTCATTGCAGACATTTGAGAAGTCTCTTAGGCCGCCGCCTGACCACTCCCACAGTTCTGATCTGCTTATCCAGAAATTTGCCGTCAATTTGGCATGCATGAGAACGTGGTGGGCAAGCCTTACAATCACGCGTACCGTCCCAGCCCGCAACAGTTCGCTGGGCTGCGCTGTTTATCCAATAACGCGATTTCCTTACACGGCCTTTATGTCACAAGCTTTACTCTAGACAGTTCTGGTCCGCACGCGTGTTTTCTGGGCTGACTTTGTTCTTTGCAGCCCTCCAGTCCAAACACGGATTGCCGGAGGCCACACCACGGCTGGTTTTCACCAACGATTTGCCCCTGCACACAAGCTTGTACAAGAGAAATCTACTATGAAAGACCAGGCCCTGTGGCTCTACCGCCAATTGACGGCCCGCAGTCGAACCCGCCTTCTGGAAACATTGCGTGAAGACGGAAACATACCGATTGCAATTCTGTTTTATCATCGCGTTTCTGACGTACATCCGAACGAGTGGACGATCAGCACTGCGGACTTTGCCCGGCACCTCGATTGGCTGCAAGAAAACTTCGAGATCGTAAGCCTTTCGCGTGCACAGGAGATGATCCGCGCCCCCAAGAACGAGAAACCTGTCGTTGCAATTACGTTTGATGACGGATACAGCGACAATTCAACGTTTGCGATCCCTGAACTTGCTCGCCGCGGGATCCCCGCTACCTACTTTGTTACAACGGACTTCGTTCGAACCGGACGACCATTTCCGCACGACCTTCGCGCTGACGTTCCACTTCAACCCAACACATTCGATGAATTGCGTCAGTACCTTGAAATGGGTATCGAAATCGGTGCACACACGCGCAATCACGCAGATATCGGACAGTGCGTTAACGAGACAGAACTGCGCGATGAAATACTTGGCAGTATCCATGATCTGCAAACCTGGCTGCACAAACCGATCGACTACTTTGCGTTCCCATTCGGCTTGCCCCACAACATTACTCAATTGGCCGTCGACATTCTGCATGAAGCGGGTGTGAAGGGATTCTGTAGCGCGTACGGCGCATGGAATTGGCCTGGCAGTCCGGGATTTCACCTGCGTCGCATTCATGGCGACCCTGGCATGGCGCGTTTGCAGAATTGGTTGACCTACGATGCGCGTAAGTTGGCCGACAGTCAGCAACTGCCGTTTAGCGAACCAAACGAGAAAGAACTCGAGCTGACCACTCTGCTGCTCGATGAATAATGGTTTCCGAAAGTAGTTCCTAAGGATATGAGTGTGAACGATGTTGCGCGCTATCGGACTGCCCCGCTCAAACTGAAGTTTGTAATCACAAGCTTGCCAGTTGGTGGAGCCGAAACCTTGCTACTGAACCTAGTTCGTCGATTGGATCGACGAATTGTTGATCCCGAGGTCGTTTGCCTGAAAGAACCGGGAGCACTTGGGCCTGAGTTTTCGAACGAAGTCGCACTGCACAGTCACTTGCTGCGATCCAAATGGGATGTCGGGGTCCTTGGGCGACTCAAAAAACTATTTCGAAGTACTGACGCCGTAATCACTGTCGGTGCCGGAGACAAGATGTTCTGGGGGCGTCTGGCAGCTCGGCTCGCGAAAGTTCCCGTCGTTGCAAGTGCATTGCACTCGACAGGCTGGCCGGATGGTGTAGGACATCTCAATCGTGCTCTGACTGGAATCACCGACGCGTTCATCGCCGTAGCAGAGGCGCATGCCGATTATCTCAGGGACGTGGAGCGATTTCCGGCATCGAAAGTACACTTCATACCGAACGGCGTCGATACAAATCGCTTCCGTCCTGCCGGGCAAGACGGTGTGAGTATTCGCCGCGAACTAGGAATACCGGGCGATGCACCACTGGTTGGAATCGTTGCGGCGCTGCGAAGCGAGAAAAACCACACGCAGTTTCTCGCGGCGGCCAAGAGTGTTGTACGGCGGCTGCCTAATACGCACTTCCTAATTGTCGGCGATGGGCCAGAACGCGGCTCCATCGAAGGCGAAGTCAAACGACTTGGCCTGCAGGATAAAGTCCACTTCACCGGCAGTCGCAGTGATACTCCGGCACTTTTGAGTGCTATGGACGTCTTCTGCTTGACCAGTCGCAATGAAGCCAACCCGGTTTCGATCATGGAAGCCCTGGCCTGCGAAGTGCCCGTCATCGCACCCAATGTTGGATCGATTGACGAAACCGTCAAAGACGGCATAACTGGTTTTCTCACCGAACCGCTTAACAGTGATGCAACAGCCAATGCATTGCTTCGCCTGCTGTCTGACCGAACCACAGCCCGACAATTAGGTGCCGCTGGTCGGGAGTTGATCAAACGAGAGTGGAGTCTTGATCGGATGGTGGAAGGCTACCAACAACTTGTTACCGACATCTACAACCAAAAAGCTTTCATCGCTGGCGAACCCTCGTTCGAAGTACCGAGGAATCCGCCCGTGAGCGCCATTCCCGCGACACCAACATGGAATTCACAGAGCTGGGAAGTCACGCAACAGCCGTAGTTGTGAAATCGCTACGAACACGAAGTGCATCCCCGTCGCCGAAGGATATTAACGGCCCGCGCCGGAGATTGTAGCTACGACTGAAAACGAGTAGCCGGCTTGGCAGCAACTTCGTCGGCTACAGGGGGGACAGACATTTGAAGGATCGGTCGTTTTACTCAAACGTCGGAGTCGTCTCATGTTACAGCCCCAAATAAGCCCCAGCCATTCGAAACGCGCCGCAGCGCTTGAACGAATTCGGATTGAGCTAATCCAACGGCGCGATGCTATTCGCAGCGCAATGCGTGGCAATAGCGAACCGCTTGGTCAGCTGATCGTTGCTCGCGGTGACTGTGCTGATATCGCGGCCGAAGCTATTTCCGGCACTCTCTCCAGTCATCTCGTAGCGGCAGAGGCTGAGCAACTCAACGCAATCGAAGACGCGCTAACAAGACTTGGTTTGGGAGAGTTTGGCGATTGTGCGGATTGCAATTTGCCAATCCCTCTAGAGAGATTGAGGGCATTGCCGCAGGCAACTTTATGCATTGAATGCCAATTAAAGTCAGAAAAACTGGGCAGCTAACACTAGCCGCCTCGGTCCGGTTGCGTACTATTCGCCTGGCTTCACCACTTTCGGGCCTAAGCGATGTCGAAGCTTTGGGTTTGAGCTGCGGAAGCCCTAGCAGTCTGGCCTCCCCCGGCAGTCCTTGATTGGCGCGAGACTTAAAACCGGAGCAAGTCCTACGGCAGGCAGAAACCAGTCGGCCCGAACACACGGTTTGTCGCGCACAGCTGGCTTGTTGGGTACAGAGGTTTTTTTGAGCACACGCTGCTAGCTAATCTGGCGAACAGCATCAATGCGAGCTTTTCGCTTTTATGAGACTCGGCGGGACGGCCGATTCCAACTGCTACGAGAAATCGTGTGGTTGTGGCAACAGGACGTTACAACAATTGTGACAGACTAAGCCCCTGTCGCGACTTTGTGGTTGTGCCGAGGATTGAAACGTGCGAATTACCCGTCTCCGTCGACGCTTTGCTTATCTGGCCCTTGCGTTGGCAACATCAAGCCAAGGCATAAAGTCTGAGGCGCAAATCGTTTTGCGACCTACTGACAATTCAAGCGGATACAGCGCCCCGGAATCCAGTCGACAGCGGCACGTTTCTCGCGATGTATCGCAACCGTTGATTGGCCCGGACAGCTTCCAAGCACCAGCTGCCGCTCCATCGGCCAATCGTGACTCGGAATACCAGGAGATCTTGGCGGAGGCAAATGCTCTCCAGCGTCAGTTCAATCTGATTCGCCGAGTTGTGAAATTCGTCAGTCCGAGTATCGTCCATATTGAAGCAACCAAGACTACCGATCCTGGCAAGGGATTCGCAAGTAGCCGGGTTGAGGAGGCGGGCGCGGGTGTGATCATCAGCATCGATGGTGCTCCCTATGTACTCACCAACCGCCACGTGATCCACTCGGCTGAACTGGATGCGATCCGACTGGAGCTAAACGACGGCCGCCAACTACGTGCAACCAACGTCTGGACTGATCCGTCGACAGATGTTGCCGTCATCCGATTAGCCCAACGTTCGCTTACTGCGGCTCGCCTTGGCAATAGCGACGCGATGCAAGTTGGTGACTTCGTCCTTGCTGTTGGAAGCCCTTTCGGTTTAAGTCATTCGGTTACCTATGGGATATTGAGTGCGAAAGGACGGCGAAACCTCGAGTTAGGTTCGCGTGACATCCAGATTCAGAATTTCTTTCAAACTGATGCAGCCATCAATCCTGGCAATAGTGGGGGCCCGCTGCTGAATTTGCGTGGCGAAATTGTTGGCATCAACACTGCAATCGCCAGCAACTCAGGCGGCAATGAGGGCATCGGATTTACCATCCCGATAAATATGGCGATACAAGTTGCCGAACAACTCGTTTCTCAGGGACAGCTTAGTAAAGCTCAGCTGGGCGTGTTGCTGGACAACAACTTTACTTACGAGAAAGCTCAGCAGTTGGGGATGCGGTCGGCTGTTGGCGCCCTGGTCAAGACGGTGATCAAAGGCTCGGCTGCCGAGCAAGCAGGCTTCCAAGTAGGCGATGTTATCGTTCAGTTTGGTGATACCAACATAAAAGACGACAGCCACTTGGTTACGACGGTGGGCCTGACTGAAGTTGGTCGCCAAGTCCGCGTAGTGGTCATACGCGATCGGCGTATGCGAGAGTTGGTTGCCCGCATTCGTCGCGCTCCGAGCTAGCCGCAAGTCGCCTGACCGGTCACAAGCTGGCTTTGCTGGGTCGCAATCCTGCTGGAGGTTCCTGAACCCTTGCAGGGGTGGCATCTCGCCGCCAATCATCGCTTCGAAGTTATCGATTCGAAGTCATTGTGCACGATCACTCAGCGGCAAGAGTTTTCACGTGGCCAGGCGTCCTCGTTTCAACGATCAAGAATCTCAGTTGATCAAGTACGCTCGCGAAGGGCGTATTGGCGGCCTGACAGCTTTCTCTTTGTCGTATCTGACCCTGGGGATCTGTGTAGCCAGCTTCGGTATTTACTACGACTTGCGACTAATTAGCGGTCTTGGTTTGTTAGTTTTACTCTTTGGCCGGTGGCAAGAATTCGAGAACGATCGCACTGGCGGCAAGACATGGCGTGAAATCGTCGACAAGTACGAAGCTGCAATCGACAAATACGAAGACGAACGCGAGTAACTGTCTTCGAGAAACTCGACCAGGATTCTCCGGGCAAAACTTCTCAAGCATTCTGCTTGGTGCTTGCTGCTTTGTTAACGATACATGAAGCGACCCCGCCATTTCGGTGGCTTCTATTTGTGGTCTGCCGTAGTTCTGAGAGGCACTTACAAAAAATGCGGTCGCCTTCTCAAACAAATGTATGCATCACTGTAACCTCAGCATTCCTTACTCTAGCTAGTTCTTCGCGTGCTCTCTTCCAACAGAATGGCAAACCTAACTGCCTATTAGGACTGTGTTTTTGGTTCGCGTAGGCGGTGCAACTGTCCCCGAGGCCGTCTCTTGCGTCTCCATTCTTGAAACCAGTTGCAACACGGCATTTCGCAAAAAGTTTCGCCGAACGCAACAATTTCCCGCTATCGGCAACGAATAGAGGTCTGTTATGACAGTTGCGACGCTAGTCGTACCTAAAACGGGATAACGTCTCTTAAC
This sequence comes from Planctomycetaceae bacterium, assembly GCA_003501565.1. Taxonomy (GTDB): domain Bacteria; phylum Planctomycetota; class Planctomycetia; order Pirellulales; family Pirellulaceae; genus Aureliella. The sequence goes on from DNPC01000458.1 coordinate 8,511, forward strand.
TTCTGCAGCGGGGTGGCTTTGGCCGTAGCGCGCTGCCAGCTGAGGCTCCCTTGAAGGTAGGCGTCGTTGTGAAATCGGTGGTGGGAGAATAGTGATGGCAACGGGAGCATCCGACATGGAAGTCGACGAACAACTCTTGGCGATCGAATCCGAGCGCCTGTACAGTTGGTTATCACGTCTCGTTCAAGGAGCAGCGGCGATCGGCGGCCTTGCTGCCTGTGTGATAGCATTCGGGATGGTCCATCATCGAATTCGAATGGAAGATGTACGATCGCACCTCAACGCACTCGGCGCTGAAGCTCACTGGGAACATCAAACATTTAGTCGCAAGAATCCGAAAAACACGGCCAAAAAAGCTCAGACACAAATTGCGTCCGTGTTCGGGAATTCGACTGTTTCGTCGTACAGTATTGTAAAGATTGATCATCCCTCCGCCTGCGACGAACAGCTTGCTTTCTTGTCCAAACTAACCGAACTGAAACGGCTCCAGTTGCACAGCGATTCGGCCAGCGATGCAACGCTTAAGGTCATCTCGCGGCTGCCAAACTTGCGGATTCTCCGACTGTTTGGAAGTCGGTTCTCAATCCACGGCTTGCTGAATCTTCGCGAAGCGCCGCGTTTGGAAGAGTTGACGATTCAAACTGGGCTCCTGACTCCCATTGAAATGGCCTTGCTCAAGTCAGAGCTGCCTGGTGTCAAGGTAAACCAACGGCAAAAGTCTGGCCAGCAACCCGCACAGCCTTCATTGCCGAATTACGATTGCAATCCGCTCCCACTCGCTCGCGACTTGCCTTCACCCTCGGAAGCGGATCGCCTTGCTACTACCTAGCTGGCAAAGAAGTGGCCGGGACCGCGCTTCGATTTTTCGCTGCGTGCACGGCTGTGGATCACACAAGCTAATTGCCTGATGTGTCGAAACGTAGAGCGGTTCGGCAAGACGTGGGAGAGTCGGCAAATCGCCAGAAAGCGACCGTTTCATCGCCGATTTTCCAACAAAGATACGCCTCGCGGCCCTCGATCGTGGTTGGAAACTCAAGCTCTCCTGTTTCGCTCTGACGCAGGATAACCCCCAACGATTCCAACTCTTCGCGATACTTCCAGATCCGATCATATTCCTCTTGGAGATCGGCGCGGCTTTCGGCCACTTCATCGTCGTAAACCGATCCGGCTGATCGGAGACTGCCGCGAAGCAGGCGATGTAGATCTGAACGCCGACCTGTCACCTGCTGAAAAACCTCAGCGATGTCCGCGGCAATTGTTGAAACCAACGGCAACATGGCTTGTGCCTGTTCGAGCGTAAAATAGCGCGTCTGCCGCGATGGAGTTCCCGTTTCGTTCATTTCCGATTGAGACTGGTTTGTGTTTGAGACTCGGAAGGTGCCTGTACTCCTACCCTTTTCTAGCATAGTTGGCTGGATCGCTAGCGAACAGGGTCCAAACGCATGGCGACGCTGCAAAATCTTGCAGAATTCCACGGAAAAACTGCGTATGAAGCTAAATTGCGGTGCCAGACAGACGAACTTGATTCACACGAATAACGAACCGCCGGAGTTACGCGACCAAGCTCTGGGCGGCGATTTTCTAATTTTTTTCGCGGCCTAGTAACAGTACGAACCGTGAAACCGTAGACAAAATCAACAGCCATCGAGTCCTGGACGAGGACAGTAATGGCAAAAGTTGCGAAGATACTGCGTCGCTGTGATGCAACACGCTGTTGAAAGTCAGTTTTACGCCTACGGATATACGGATTCCACACATGCAAACCTGCCTGCATTGTTCAATCGTTGCTTGCCTGTCAGTCTTGACCTTGGTGCCAGCCCAACACTCACGCGCCAGCGACATCGTACTGCCGCCCGATACAAAATTTCTGTTTCAGTTAGACCTGAAAGAGTTTGGGAAAACGAGCATCGGCACGAAACTAATCGAGTTAACCGCTCGTGAAGCAGCCCGTGAAATGGAAACCGAAGGAGAGCAGTTACTCGAGAAAGTCAACGAATCGCTCGGTTTTGATCCACTTCAAGAGATTCGCACGATAACGTTGGCAACCAGTGTTTTGGGTAATCCAGAACGCGCTTTTGAATCCGGTGCATTGGTCGTACAACTTGGCAAAACTACGGGCAACCTAGAAGGCTTGATGTTGGCACTCCCGGGGTACGATTCTAAAGAGCATGACGACCACACGCTCCACTACGTCGGAGAGGGTTCTCAAACTGCGGTCTGCTCGCTCTTCGAGGAAGCCTCGGGCAATCACACCCTGGTCTTGGCGAGAGAGGAGAGCCAGGTTTTGCGGATGCTGGAGTCGCTCGGCTCAGTCGGCACTGCGGACTCGGTTGCACTTGACGACGGTGTGTTCGCCCGAGTGCAGCTGTTTGAGATTCCGCTTGAGGAGATCCGCGAAGAGCCCGCAGCGAACGTCCTGAAACTGGTCAAACAAGCCTCACTCACGATTCGTGAAACTGACGCGAAACTGATGCGTGTTGACCTCAATATCGAGGCAGTGAAAGAGAAAAAGGCTGAACAGATTCGGCAATTGCTTACTGGCGCAACCGCCGCGATTGGTTTGTTCCTTGACAACGTCGATGAGTTGAAAGATCCTGAACTTCGTAAGACGGCTGAAGATGTACTTGAGTCGCTCAAAGTCGAGCGGGAAGATAGCAATGTTCACCTTCAGTTCTCATTTCCCACCAAGGTAATGAAAGAAGTTTTGCGTGAGCAAGCCGATCTCGAGCTCTAATCGTTAAAGTTCGCGAAGTGTTATACCGCGAAAGCCCCGTCGTCACCTCTCACCAGTAAGAGTATGGCCGATACGCTGGCAGACGATCAGATACTTGCCGCCGAAGGTTGTGAGAACGCCTTCGCTCGAATTACGTGCGCTCTGCGACCGCGAATCGTTAGCTTCTTGTTGTCTCGCGTCGGGCACCTGCAGGATGCCGAAGACATCGCCGCTGAGGCGATCAACAAAGCTTGGCAAAATCGCAACAGCTACGATTCGAGATTCCAGTTCACGACCTGGATCTACACAATCGCAAAACGCGTTGCGATCGATCATCAGCGGCATCGGACAAGTCGAAAAGCTGATCTGCACGTTTCAAGCGACCTCGCACTTGAATCAGCGGCGGGCCGGGAAATCACTCCCG
>DNPC01000338.1 GCA_003501565.1 Planctomycetaceae bacterium
TAAAGACGAGAAGCAAGGCCGGGAAGGGATGATCCCGCCTGATGCCAAAACAGGTCAAGCGAAACCGGGCGGACACTTTCTCCGGTGAGGCAATCACTCCCCGAAAGCTTGTTCCTTACTTCCGCAATCTGGGAAGGCAGGGCACCACTCGTGGGAGTGCACCGTCGTGGAACGGAAAGCCGAAGGTTCTGCGTCCAGCGCTTCTTTCCTTCGACAGGGATTGTATTCGAAGTCGATAGAATCAAACACCGTCGTGGGACGAGTGTTTTTTATTGCGTCGTTCCCAAGTGCTGGAATCACCACTCGCCAGCTGCACGCAACTCACTTTGCTTTCGCGATTGCCCGCAGTGGTTTGGGTAGCGGAAACGTGACGTCTTCCCGCTGGACGACTTCTTCGCGAACGGTTGCGTCAAATCGCTCTTTCAGCCAAGTGATTGTCTCCTGGACGACTGATTCAGGAGCGCTAGCACCGGCGGTCAGCAACACTGTGTCGTCCTGCTTGAGCCAGCTTGGATCGATGTCCTCAATTCCGTCCACCAGATAGGCTCGTTTGCCTTGTTCGGCCCCCAGCTCACGCAGTCGCTGGCTGTTGCTGCTATTCTGGCTACCGATGACGAGCACGACGTCTGCGTCTGTCCCCAACAATCCAACTGCCTCTTGGCGATTTTGGGTCGCGTAACAGATATCTTCCTTGGGCGGGCTCTCGATCCACGGGAATCGCTCACGCAGCTTTGAGATAATTCGGTTGGCATCGTCGACGCTGAGCGTCGTCTGGGTCAGATAAGCCAGCTTGGTATTCTCATCGAAGCTAAGTCTTTCGACTTCGTCGGTATCTTCAACCAAGATGATGGCTTCGGGCGCTTCGCCCATCGTCCCGATGACTTCGTCGTGTCCATCGTGTCCAATCAGGATGATCGTGTAACCGCCCTTGGCGTATTTAATTGCTTCCAAGTGCACCTTGGTCACCAACGGGCAAGTTGCATCGATCGCGTTCAGTCTGCGTTGCTTCGCATGCTCGCGAATGGCTGGAGAAACACCGTGTGCGGAGAACAGCACGATCGACTCTTCAGGTACTTCATCCAGCGAGTTGACGAACACAGCTCCTTTGTTTTCGAAGGACTTGACCACAAACTGGTTGTGCACGATCTCGTGGTAGACATAGATTGGCGTGCCAAAATGCTCAATTGCCAGTTCGAGGCTATTGACCGCCATGTTGACCCCGGCGCAAAATCCCCGAGGAGCAGCTAGCAAAATTTCCATAGTATTTCTCGTTCAAGTGCCGCCTGATACGTGGGTGGCAAGTCCGCGACGGTTGAGCCAAAAAATCAGTGAGTCACGAAGCCGAAATGCCGCCGAGCGAAACCCAGCCGGAATCCAACCGAGCCTGCGTGGATCGCCACGACATGGATGCGGCCAACCAAGCGTCTTCTCCGGGCGATTGGTTTCGTGCAGAACTTGCGCGTTTCGGACCGGATAGTTCTACGGATTGGTCGCTGGCAGAGTGCGAAAAATACTGCCAAAAGTGGGCCGTGCAAAGCTACGAAAATTTTACCGTCGTTAGCTGGTTGCTTCCTAGGGTGCTTCGGCGGCATTTCTACAATGTCTATGCCTACTGTAGGTGGAGCGACAATCTGGCGGACGAAATCGCGTCCGATTCGGAAAGTCTGCGGTTGTTGGATTGGTGGGAAGACGAGCTGCGCAAGTGCAGTGGGGGGCGGCCGAAGCATCCCGTGATGCGTGCAGTCCAAGCAACCATCGAGTCACTTGAGTTGTCGGATGAGCCGTTTCGCAACCTGCTAAGTGCTTTCCGCCAGGACCGAGTTGTGAATCGTTACGAAACGAATGACGATTTGCTTGACTATTGTCGCCGATCAGCGGATCCGGTGGGGCGTATTCTGCTGGCGATGGCGAAGAGTGATTCGGCTGAGAATATTGAGCTGAGTGACCGAGTGTGCACCGGCTTGCAGATCGCCAATTTTTGCCAGGACATGGCACGTGATGCCGCCATCAACCGTATCTACGCGCCCCGCTCCTTGTGGCAAAAGCATCGTGTGAGCGAAGAAATGCTACTTGGTCAGCAGTGCCAATCGGAACTCAAGGTGTTACTCGCCGATTGGGTGGCATCCACTCGCGAGTTTTTTCGGCAAGGCTGGCCGCTGGTGCATCGCGTGCCAAAGTGGCTTGCCACCGATGTCGAGTTGTTCATACGTGGCGGCACAGAAATTTTGAATCAAGTGGCTGCGTCGGATTACGACGTTTGGACTGAGCGACCGACGGTTACGAAATCTAGAAAGCTCATGTTAGCGGGGCAAGCGCTTACAGGGCGAGCGTTTGGACGAGCGAAAACACTGACTCAGAATTGGGGTACAAAACACCAAGGGAGTCAAGTGTGAGCAGTGGAAGTGACGAATTATCCGAGAGTGTCTCATGGTGTAAGCAGAAGTGTAAATCCAGCGGCAGCAGCTTCTATCCCGCATTTCGACTGTTGGACCAACCGCGCCGCGAGGCGATGTATACGCTCTACGCATTTGCAAGAATTACAGATGATCTTGGCGATAGCGACGAAGAGGTGCAGACGCGTCGCCGGAAACTCAGTCGGTGGCGTGAGCTGACCAGCAAGGTGCTGGCCGATTCGCCAATTGCTAGCGATCCAGCAGCCCAGTCCGAAGAGTACCCAGCGTTGTGGGCGGGACTCAGGTTCAACGTCGAGCGATATGGGTTGCCGGCCCTTCACTTCGATGAACTCATCGAGGGTGTGATGATGGATCTTGATCACACCCAGCCCGTCGATTGGCCGGAAACAGAAGCGTATTGTTACCACGTCGCTACTACCGTTGGCTTATTATGCACATATATCTGGCGTCAAGATTCGCGCGTTAAGCCTGACGAAAAATTAGCTCACCACTGCGGCATCGCATTTCAGCTAACTAATATCCTCCGCGATATTGCGGAAGACGCTAGGCTCGGACGCATCTACTTGCCGAGCGAGGCACTTGAGCAGCATGGCATTGATCGTGACGCTTGGCTTGCCGGGACACCGGACGGTGGATGGAAAGAACTTGTTGAAAGCGTTGCTAATCGCGCTGAACAAGCGTATTCGTCGGGCTGGGAAGTCAGCCGGAGGTTGTCGCCCGGTGGCAAGTCGATGTTCAATCTGATGTGGTCCAGTTATCGTCAGCTTCTGCGGAACGTCGTACGCAACAAAGACCAGCTTTGGGTCGGCCCCAGAACCCGCCTCTCCAAACCCCAAAA
>DNPC01000871.1:0-2771 GCA_003501565.1 Planctomycetaceae bacterium
CATCGGTTGAAATCGCTTTCCGTAGCCAGTCGGTCGAGTTAATCGTTCGATACTGGGCCAAAGCTGCCGTTGGGGCGCAAAGTGCAGCGATTGCGAGACTGGTTGCTGCGCAGCAATGTGCAAGCGGTCGCATAGAGTGGACCTCCGTAGAATTGGATTGGGAGTGACACCCTCAGTGGATTCGCTTCAGCGAGAATAGGTTTGGAGCTCGCTGGAGCAATCCGGCGGCGATCGACTGACGATAAGGTGGAGCGGTCAAGCGGTCGCGGACTGAGAATGGAAGGGTAAATCTCAGTTACAGTTATCTTATGCATCCCCCAAGCCAAACCAAACAATCCTCCAATTACTGTGGTGTTCGATTTTGGAATGACGGACAAGCGTTGCCAATCGAAAATCGGCCAATTGCGGTCGAGTTTGCCCATGCATCAACGCCACTGATAGATTGCCTAACGTGAACGAAAACGGACATCAAAAATTGCCATCTTTCGTTGGCACTCACATTCGTCACAGCCGGCCACCGCCTGGTCGGCGGCCAGTGAACTTGATCGGTTGGTGAACTTGATCGCTGTGAACTTGATCGCTTGGCAATCATCATGGGGGAGTGCGGTAGGAATCGTCACGTGGTAGATCGCACTCTTATGCTCTTGTCTATCGTCCGCGAGGAACCGGTATTCGTCCTTGCTCTAGCGCAAACGAAGAGAGAACCCCATTACTCGAGAAAGCCTAGATCTAGATACTGAAGAAACCGGCTTTAGATCCGAACCTTGGCAGGGCGTGGTGTCCGATCCTCAGGAGCAACACACAAACAATGTTGCTTTCGGTTTAACGCCGCACGGTTACCTTCTGACATTTCGCGGTACGCGGAACGATGGAAAACAGTCGTCTTTCAAATCCTGTCCGCTGGCATTTCGCAGCTCGCGAAATGGTCTTCAATCGCCCCTTGAAAACAACACAGGCGAAATAGGGGGAATGGGGTGGACCAAAGGTGTCACAGGACGTGCGATGCTGGTTGGAAATTACGGGATTCTTAGTTTACGAAGCGTTGAATCGCCTCGAGTGCTAGCAAAATTCACAAACTCTTCACTGGATTTGAGTTACGTCTTAACACACTGCAAATGACGCAGCTGGAGGTTGTGGGAGCAAATCGCCCCAAGTCCTTCATGTGCTAGGACTTAAATCGCGGTCCAAGATTGAGTTTGACATGGTCGGCTAAAAAACTATAAAGGTTCCTCATCACGCTAGATGTGGTGCTCGCATTCACCCGATACACAATACATAGTGGTAGGAGTGCGGTGTGCCGCAGGACGCGTGACAGGAGTCTTGTAGGGCCGGATAGCCCAAAAGAATCCCGCACCATGATGGTGATTAGGTTCATTTTCTCAACTCTCAACACCCAGAAGACTGCATGGAGGCAAGCGAACTAGCTCGTATGCGCATGGATTGATCACTGAAAGTGATTTCATTATTCGCGCAGTGCGAAAGTACTCACGCAGTCACCCTGAGGGCGAGAAACCAAATTCAACTCGTGAAGGAGCTTTGGAAGGATGGCGACAGTTGAACTGGGCCGCAAAGGCCAAAACGTCAAGCCACGCAGCAACTCAAGAGCCGCGAAAGCTCGTGCTCTGAAAAACAAAGGATTGAAGATTCAGCAGCGGTTCTGCCCCGCTGACAAATCACCGTTCGATACTGTGGACTGGGAGCTTCGCAGTGCGGAAATCAAGGACGAGACTGGCAAGGCGTTGTTCGAGCAAACGGACTGCGAAATCCCAGCGACTTGGAGTCAGCTGGCTACGAACGTTGTCGTCAGCAAGTACTTTTACGGCGAGCCGAATACCGAAGAACGCGAAACGAGCGTTCAGCAGCTGATTCATCGCGTCACTCGTACGATCGCCGATTGGGGTATCGCCGACGGTTACTTTGCCAATGCCGCCGATGGCGAAACGTTCTACAACGAATTGTCTTGGTTGTGCCTCCACCAGGTCGGCGCCTTCAATTCTCCGGTCTGGTTCAACGTGGGATTGTTCCAAGAGTACGGGGTGACTGGTGCGCCTTGCACCTGGAATTACAATCCGGCCAGCGAACAAGTCGAGCAGCCTGAGAACCCTTACGAATTTCCACAAGGCTCAGCCTGCTTCATCCAAAGCGTTGAAGACAACATGGAAGACATCATGCGCTTGGCGAGTAGCGAAGCGATGTTGTTCAAGTTCGGTAGTGGTACTGGAACCGACCTTTCTACCATTCGCTCACGTCGCGAGAAGTTGTCCGGCGGTGGAACTCCATCCGGTCCTCTGTCGTTCATGAAGGTTTATGATTCGATCGCAGGCGTTGTAAAGAGCGGCGGCAAGACACGCCGCGCGGCCAAGATGCAGTCGCTGAAGGTCACGCACCCGGACGTTCTGGAATTCATCGAATGCAAGTGGCGTGAAGAGCAAAAGGCTCATTCGCTGATCCGCGAAGGCTACGAGTCGAACTTTAATGGCGAAGCGTACTCATCTGTCTTCTTCCAAAACGCTAACCTTTCTGTCCGAGTTACCGATGACTTCATGCAAGCGGTTGCCGACGAAGGCGAGTGGCAAACGACCTGGGTGAGCGAGAAAGCTTCCGGTCAGCCCCCAGCGTTTCCAGCTCGTGAAGTGCTCGATCGCATGGCTGATTGCGCATGGAACTGCGGTGACCCCGGTGTTCAGTACGATACGACGATCAATGACTGGCACACTTGCCCAAATTCTGGGCCGATCAACGCCAGCAACCCTTGTTCGGAATACATGTTC
>DNPC01000871.1:2855-3221 GCA_003501565.1 Planctomycetaceae bacterium
GAATACATGTTCCTGGACAACACGGCCTGCAACTTGGCTAGCATCAACTTAATGAAGTTCCGCCAAGACGACGGGACATTCGATGTTGATGGCTTTACCGCCGCATGCCGATTGTTCTTCATCGCCCAGGAGATTCTGGTTGGCCACGCCAGCTACCCGACTCCTGAGATCGCTGAGAACAGCTACTTGTTCCGCCCTCTGGGACTCGGTTACTCGAACCTTGGCAGTCTGATCATGACCGCCGGTGCCGCCTACGACTCCGATGAAGCCCGAAGCATTTGTGGCTCGATCACATCGCTGCTGCACGGAGCAGGCAATCTTGCCAGCGCCGAAATGGCGGGCGTTGTCGGCACGTTTGCTCGGTAC
>DNPC01000154.1 GCA_003501565.1 Planctomycetaceae bacterium
TTTCGCCGGAGCCGCTTTGTCGGGGTTCGCCCAGTCGTTGGCCTCGACAAAGTGGTGCAGGTGTAAAGCATTGTCGCTCAATCTGCTTTTGCTGGTGAGCTTTCGAGGGGTTCAAACCGGACGCCTCACCGATGCGTTTAATGTGTTCAGGTCAATGTTTGGGCGGTGCTTTCTTAAGAATTCAATCCGTGAGACAATCGTGTCAAACAATGAAACAACAAGGAGGTAAACATGTTGGACACGAATACAAACACGACGCAGACGGCGTCAAACAAAGAACACATCTGGGAAGGATCCGTGGGTGTGTGCATCGAACAGCGAGAGAACCGAAAAACAGGGAAGCCGTTCTACACGTTCGAACTGACTCGCTGTTTTCGTCGCGAGGGCAATGACAAGTTCGAATACAGTCACAGCTTCACAGAACGCAATGCCGAAGCACTCAGGAAAGTGATTGACAAAGCGGTTGCAAGAATCAGTAGTGGCAAGCAATCCGCTGAGACCACGGAAGCTGTGGAGCAGTGATGAATCATCGACTGTTCGTTGCAACAGACAAAGACCAACAGGCGATCGGCAAAGGTCGTCTGGTCGGTAACGATATCGAGGTAACGTTCAATGAAGAGATCTGTCTTTCAGAAGTGCGGTTAAGCACGATGGTCGCAGTCGACTTGTTTATGGCGGAGTCTCTGACATGCGGTGAATGCGGAAACGATGGACCGGACACTCTGGCGGAAGCGATTGCGGATGGCTGGAAGTCACTGGCCTATGACCCAGAGGGTGTCTCGTGGAACTTCGTCGGTTTGTGTGATTGCTGTGTTTCGAATTCTTAATTGGCTCGCAACGTTGCATATGCGTTGCGAAGGGATGGGCTAGTCAAGTGGGGCAGGAGAAGTGAGCAACCGCAGTGTTGCGTTACGCCCGAACCCACCACATGCAGTTCAGTTCACTGATCGCTTGAAATCTCTTTGACGGACCGACCAAGACCGTGGTAAAATTGAGGAGAGGCAACCGCGGAAAAAGAAGTTTCGCCGCGATCATCGGGAAAACACATGAGTATCACACAGGAAAAAATTGAGCAGTTTCGCGAATTCGCAATGGAGCGTTTGGCGACTGATGCGACATCGCTGAATATGGTCGACCTTGCTGCGGAATGGGAGTTCGAGCACGAATCTCAGGAGCACCAACAGCATGACGTTGCTGCGGTAAACGCGAGTCTTCGCGACATGGATGCCGGACAAACCGGTCGACCAATGTCGGAGTTTCTGGCAGAGTTTCGACAGCGAAATCAGAGTCAAACGGAGCAGTGAGTCTGCGTCTCGTCATTCTGCCCAGAGCCGAACTCGATGTTGCGGCCATCTTCAACTACATCCATGAGCGGAATGCCAAAGGGGCACTCGACTGGCTGACGGCGTTTGAAGTTGCGTCGACAAAGACGGTCAATTTTCCGGAAAGCTATTCTCTGGCACCAGAAGATCTCAGCCTCAATCGACAGGTCCGGCAGTTCTTCTTTCGCACCCGGAAAGGGCATATGTACCGTGGTCTGTTCGTCGTCGTTGGCGATGAACTGCGAGTTCTTCGAGTAAGAGGGAAGGGGCAACCGCCGCTGGCGGAAGACGAACTCGACGACTCGGAATAACTGGAACCGGTGTGCAAATCTGTTGCACCAGTCAGATGGTGATCCGTTCGATTTCATCCAGTGAGATTTGCTCGTTCCTCCGGTCGTAGAGCTTTGTCGTTCTGGCATCCGCATGAGCCGCCATTTGTTGTGCGACCTCAAGCTGACCAGAATTCGTCAGGTAATTCGTGATCCCGGTTGCCCGAAATGTATGAGGGCAAATTTGTGTTGCGATCCCTGCCTGACGAGCCCGCCGTCGAATGGCATCAAAAGCGTTCCCTCGACGGAGACGATTCTCCGTCAGTACACCCGTGCGGCCTTTGGCCGACCTAAAGAGGGGACCATGTTTCTGGTCAGATATCCCAGCCGCTTGAATGTACGCATCCAAATACTCCTCCAGCTTGTGATGGCACGGCATGGCATGTTGTCGACCACCTTTCTCCTTCAACTGAATCCACATCCGACGTTGGCCTCGCGGCATGTAGTCCTTGACGTCCATTGACAGAGCCGCCGAGATGCGAGCAAAAGAATAGATCATCAAGGCAATCAGCGCCCGATCTCTTTGCGAAACAACGTCTTCTCCGTTGATTGATTCCAAAAGCAGCTTGGCGTCGGCTTCATCAAGAACAGGAGTTTTCCCGGTGGTCACTTTAAGCTTGGGACCTCGAACCGCATTGCATGGATTTTCAGAACACACTTGCCGAATCATCAGCCAATCAAACAGCATCCGCAACGCCGCAAGGTTTTGCTTCACAGAAGCAATCGCCAGAGATTGCCCAAGCTCTTCGATGTAGCCTGAAACATGAAACGACTGAACATCGCTCAGCGACATCCCGCGAAGCTCGCACCAATCGAAGAATCGATTGGCAGCTCGAAAGTAGGCGTCCCGAGTATTCCGATTCCGAATGTGATCAACAAAGAACGAAAGAAAACTCCGCGACGCATCATCGCCAAGATCTGCGACAATGGTTGGCACAAGTGCCACACCCGATGGCAGAACCATCGGCGAATCAACCACCGTTTGTTTCTGCTCGTCAATCGTCCCGTTTTCGAGGTCCCCTTTCGTGCCCATACACAGGACATAACATCCTTTATGTCCTTACATCAAGTAGGCAAATTCCTGAGCCGAAGCAAACTCGTCAACCCTCTGTCTGGAACTTTGGTTCCTTCAGAAGTCGAGCATCCCGGTATTGCCTCTTTGCGAGCCGACCTTCTGTCTGCTAAGGCCTGAGATCCTTCAAGAGCAGTGGCTGTTAGTCATCGGAATCTCTTTGTATCATCAGTCGTCACCTCGTCATTCTACCTCAGGAGTTGGTCGTGGATCTCATCAGACTGTTTCTCCTTGCTACAGCAGTTGCTTCACTGCCCGGTGACGCACTTTTCGGGCAAGATTCCTTCTCACGAACAGGGAGAGGATCTAAGACCCCAGTCGTAGCATTTATTGACATGCGACCCGATTCACGTGCTCGATACTCAACCGAACCTCCGGACGAAGACGGAAGAAAGTACATCGTAGAGTTCTCGTCTCGGAACTCGAAAGGCACGGTGGTACCCGGACACGCCTCAGTTAGTTGGAGAATCGAAGACCGAAACGGTATTATTGTCGATGAGCGAAGTCTGGGATTCGAGGCTGTCATGCACGAAGGAGGGGTAACCTCATTCCAAGTGCTGTCGCGAAACCTGAATCCATTCGGGAGTCAATCGGATGTTCCGGGCCGGCTTGTACCTGACGACCTTGCCAGCTCGAAGTCGCTCAATGTCCTCGTCACTCAGGACGTCTTTGAGGAGAGCCAAAATGCCATAGTTGATTGGCAGAAGAATGCCCGAGGTTACTCGCTGGTTGATCGCTCATGCACTCAGTTTGTAGCCAGCGTCGCAAGAGTAGTTGGGATAGAGGAGGACACACCGCTCCTTGAGTTTCCTCAATCGTATGTCGGAAGGTTGATCAGGAGAACGGAACTGTCCAAATCCGCGGACCTCTTAGGCTTTCTGGATTTTGAAGCAGCCAAGAAAGAAGCCATCATGAGCTTCTCAACAAAGGACACATCCCTCTATGGAACGGCTCACGAAGCTCTTGAAAGTGCGGCATCAATCAAGACCGATGTGTCGAATTCGATTTGCAAGAAGTTGGATAACGCTGAGCTAAAGAAGTTGCTTGAGTTTGAATTTGACAGTCTGTCAACGGAGCAGAAGGAACTGTTTCGAAGCCACCTTAAAGATGCTTTCGTCGAGTCTCCTGCTCTTAAGCGTCTGCCAAGAGAACAACAAGAAGAGGTAATGAGGCAGCTCTTCGAGGGACTGAGATCTTCAGTCAGCATTCAGCCAGCGGATGTAAATCAGGTTGACGCCCAAGCAGCGGTAAAAGTCATGCTGCGTTTTTCGAAACTCAGTGCTCAACTTAACAACCGCCTTGCGAAAAAGAGGGCCAAAACAAACGAACAAGCCAAACTCACCAACCTTCAGGTTCAGGAACTACAGAAGGTCTCCGAATACGAGGACTTCATCGAGTCGGTGGGGGCTGTGGTCGGACCACTGTCTGAGCTCAGCAGTACGCTGCAAGCTGCGGGCATCTTAAAAGGCGAGCGAGTGAAGCAGTTGAATTTCGCCATCAGCAAGACGCACGCGATGCTCAACGTTATGGATAAGGTAAACAAACTAAATGCAATGCGGACGATTGGTAGTGCGACGGCGGGAGATTACATGGGTGCCGTCTCCGCAGTCGCTGGTTTGATATTTGGTGGCAAGACTGATCCTGCTGCTTCGCGGCACGCCCAAGTCATGGAAGCCCTCGGAGTCGTTCTGAAAAACCAGAAGGCCATTATCGAAAACCAAATCCGAATCATCGACAAGCTTGATGAACTGGAAGCTAGACTCGCAAGGTTTCAAGGTGAGTCGCGGAGAAGTTTTCAGAAGACCTTCGAAAAACTGGAAGCACTTCAGTATCTCGCGTTGCTAAACCTGCAGGCGAATCGCGAAATAGTGCTTGACGACCATCGGAAAGCTATCGGTGAACGCAACACGATTGCACAGCTAATCGACTTGGATGAGGCCCCCACGGATGAATGGTTGAGTCTTAGGAAACGACTAACAAATCTAACCGCCGGCTTGCTGGACAAGAGCAAGCCCAAGGTCCCTGACGCCTATTTATTGCCGAATTTTTCGAAAGATGTGTACAACGTCGCTGCAAAAGTTGATCAAAAAACGGTCACGCGATTCAAGGACTGGGAGTCGCATGTATTTGTACCACTTCTAGAGAGGCTGGGTGTCGATCCCTTGGACTCAACAACCTTCAAAGTGCCCAAGGAGTTGGGGGAGCTGCCATCGCCGACGTCTGTTGTGGTTCAAGTACCGTCTTCAAGTGAGACCATCCCGATCCTCACGGCACGGATTATCAATGTTGAGTTGGCTCAAGAGCTTACGGATGTTTCTTTGTTCTATTCCGGTAAGTTTCAAGCGAAGACCTCCAAGGAGCAGGCCAGGAAGATACTCATTCTAAAAGGGCTTAGGGTACTCTTACATCAGGGGTTGATTCAGCAACGGCTCGTCACAGGGGCGGTTAGGTGTCTCAACGAGGAACTGGTTGAAAGTGGTGACATTCATTCGTTTGAAACCAGAAGGCTGCTCAGGGCTAACCCCATATTTGCGGTAAACGCCATTCGCTACTACTGTGCTCAGCAAGCATCAAAGGCCCCCAGATTTACGTTGCGTGCGTTGGATCAACTTCTCGCTAACGAACTGTACCGACAGTATCCGATGCTGCTCAGGTCTCTACTTGCAGACAACGGCAAGCAATTCCCATTCGATCTGCGTTACGAGAAGGAAGACGGCTGGCAAGTCAGAGTCGAGTACGCAGCCCGAAAAAACCCTAGTTTGCTTGCCGCGAGCGAAACCGATGTTTTTGAGCAACGGCTGCTTGATGAACGTGATGAACGAGACTTCGCCGTTAAGGTCGCCTTTCCGTCAGCACAAGATCTACGTCACGGGAGTTTGTCAGCAACCGATGATTTGAATCGAATAGTCAGGGCTCTGCTTCTGGTTGAACAAGAGCTGGAACTTCAAGAACAAGTTTTCGAGCAATTGAAAGTCAGGTGACAACATGAAACTGGTTGTGATTTCGCTTGCGTGTTTCTCTGGAGTATTGGCCTCTGTTGCCATGCAGCCAGCGGCTGGAAGTGCCCAGAGTGCAACGGCCAAGCAAGAGGAATTTGGTCCCGACGTGGCACCACCAGATATCAAAGGGGAACGTCTTCCACGTAACTTTGAGCTATCGCTTGCTCAGAGGTTCTCGAAGACGATTGATGTCACTGCACACGCCGCCGAGAACGCGGTTCCACTTGTCAAATGGGAAGACCTGAAAGGCTGCAAATCACCGGAGCACGCTAGGATCGTCATCACCGATGTCCGAGTTGCTATGCACGGAGAAGTGCTGGCCCAGATGAGCGAATCCGGTGTTGACCATGACCTTGTTCTTTTTGATTCCACTGGCAGGCGGTTTCAGTTTGCCCCCCACCGGCAGGCTCAGATTTCACTAGACCCAGTGTTTGTTGCAGCGAAAGGGCAAACGGTTCAAAGTCGCTTTGAGTCTGGGTATAGGGGCATCAGTGGCGAGGGCCTCGGGGAAATTCGTGTATACGTGAGTGGCTATTGGGCATACACGAAGAAGACAGCCCAAGAAGAGCGAGCCGATAAACTGCTGAAAATGAACGAGGCATTGCAGGCTGAGCTGCTGAAGCGTGAGCTTAAGATTGCCGAGTTGAAAGGCAAGCTGGAGCAACTCGAGTTGCTTTATAAGTCGAATTCTCAAGATTGACACGTAGCGGACGGCGTCGACTACCGGAGTGGTCATTCCTGAGTCTCGGTCAAGCTGCCTGAGTCTCCGTCAAGCTGCCGTAGAGCCTGAATCACGAGTCGGCAATAGTTGTCGAGGTACCAGAGTCCGCTCCGTTCAGGTGCAGGTTCTTGGTTTGCCTTCGTCGGAGCCGCCCTTTGGTCGCTCACCTGAGCTGGCGACTAAGGGCGGTGACAGAGATGGCAAAGGGTTGCCTTTGTTCGAAGTCCAGCGAGCTTCTCCCATCAACTCCGCGTGCGAATGGGCGACGCTCTGGATACGATCACGTCCAACTCTGAAAGTTTCCCTCTGGCCCGCGAGTCCGAGGAACTACCGTTGCAGGTCAGACAAATGCTGTACGGAGCCGGCAAACGAAAGACTCACCGGATTCTCTTCGCTGTCCGGCCAGATCGAATTGTCGTTCATCGGATTCGACACGTTGCCCAAGGAGGTATTGAGCGTCCCAAGTGAGTTCGTGCTTTTGCGGTCAACGTTCGAGTCACAACCTCAGAGGCCTAATTGTTTCAGCGGATGCTACGAGTTCAGTGACTGATGGGAAGCGGCTACGAGCGTCAGAATTGTCTCGCGAATATGCGACGGCAGACTCGGCCACGCCTCGACCACATGGTCGATTGCTGTGCCACGGAGTGACTCAGAGCGACAGTTTGAGCAATCCGCCCGCTGTCCTACCGCTGTCACTGGAAATGAAGAAGCCGCAACCCCTTGATGTTCAAGTGGTTGCGGCATGGAGGCGG
>DNPC01000831.1:0-2331 GCA_003501565.1 Planctomycetaceae bacterium
CCCTCAGCGGCCGGCTCGCCAGTCGGTGTTTCCGCGGTATTTGCATCGTTGCGAAGTTCATTGAGGGGTGGTTCGCCAGTAGCGTACTGCTGGCCAGCTGGCTTTTCCGTGCCCGAACCAGCGTTGCCCGTGCTTTCGCCGGTTGTACTTTCTTCCTGGAAACTGACAAAGCGGACATTCGAATCTGTTAGGCGTGATTGATCGCCTGAGGAACCTTCGTTGGTTCCTTCCTTCCCACCTGACTGTGCTGGATCCGCCTCTTTCTTCGGAGACTCGGATCCCGTATTCACAGAATCGGAAGTTTTTGCAGGTTCAGGAGCTGTTGTCGCGTCAGGAACCGTGCCTTCGCTCACTTCACCGCCGGCAGAAGGGCCTTCTTCGCCTGGTTTTTCACTTGCTGCATCACTGGAAGCTGGGGCGCCTGGTGTGCCATCTGGGTTCGCTTCGCCAGCACTTGGTGCACTCCCGTCATCGGTGGCTTCGCCCGCACCTGCTCCGTCTGTGCCCGATCCCCCAGCACCCGAAGCTTCAGCACCCGAACCCTCTGCTTCAGTGGCTTCGGCAGCGGTCTCAACGGGAGTCATCAACTGGCCCATCTCGACACGGCGATCATACTCCGCTTTGAGAACTTCCTCAGTCAATTTGGCCTTCTCGCGGTCACGCCAAAGAGCTGAATCCCCATACACGTATTCAAAATCGGCTTGGTAGGTCTTCAAGAACCCCGGTTCAGGACGCGATGCATCGGCCACACGCAAGCTGCCCGCTTCGAAGATCTCCTTGAGCTCAGCCTCCGAGGGTTCAGTTGTCACTTTATCGATGAAGTCTTCTATCCGAACGGGAAAGACTTCTACCTTGGCCGTTTCAGTCACCTTGCGAAAGCTATTGAAGTCTTGGCCTGGAGAATTGGTACTGATACCCGTTTGCGCTACACGTGTAGCAATGGTCGCGACCAAGTGCTTGCGAATCGTGTCGGTCAACTCATATCCGCTCAATTGCCCGGAGGTCGATTCACGCAGCAAAGTTTGCAGTTTCGCATCGTCAATTCTGCGATCGCAATACAACCTCAGGAAGGCCTTGGCAGCGTCTTCACCGACAGTGATTCCAAGGTCCGCTGCATAATCATTGATCATCAACGTTTGGCAGATTTGCCGCGGGTCGGTCGAAGGATTGATTCCGAGACTGAAGTAACCGCCGCTTGGATTTGGCACGAAATTGGGCACACCTGGCGTCCCACCTGCGGCCATAACCTCGTCCGCCAGACGGGTGAGGAATCGACTGACTAAGTTATGCCGACGCTGCAGCGCGATAAGATCGCCTTCATTTACCGAACCGCCATCCCAGCGGACGACTTCGGCTCCGGTGGTGCCGCCAGAGCCCGCATCGCTGATTTGCTGTATCGCGGGCGCGACAACGAACGCCATCAGGGCAAGCAGTACGGTTCCGGCCATCCAGGCCTTCTGGTTTTTTCGAAAGGTAGCAAATGGATTTGCCATTCTTCAGTCCCTAGACTCTATTCGGTTCTATCCGTAGTGAATTTTGTACAGCACGCGTTCGCGTCTTCGTCCACAGCCAATGCCCTGAACCGGCCCAGCCAATCAAGGCCGAACCGCAGTTTAGGAAAACTGGGCGAAGAAGCTAAAAAACCTGCATTGTTCGCCGACTGCGTTTAAGCATTCGGAGAATCCTCACGACCTACCCGCGATTGGGAGTTTCCCAACACCCCACACGCTGGACAACGCTTAAAGTGGCGTGAGAATTAGAAAGGATAGCAAGGTTTACCGTTTTTGCAGATACGAGGTTGGCCGAAAACGCGTAAGTCCCTGCCGGGACTTTGGACAGGGCGATCCCATTGTTGCCAGCGAATTTCGGTTATCCTTCTTCGGCTTGCTACCGGTGTCGCAGTTGTTGCAATCGAGTTACGTTTTAATAATCGCCCGCAAAGATGATGTTTGAAGTGAAACCCGTCGGCGCGGCACACGTCAACTTTATGTCGACAGTGAAGTGAAATCTCCGGCTTCGAGTTTACAGCCTCTCCACCTTTCTTTCCTGACCGCGCACGCGTGTTCAGCCCTTCGATAGACAAAGATTTGGAATCCGAAACACGATGAGCGAAAAGTCACTCGTAATCGTAGAATCCCCGGCGAAGGCGCGGACGATTTCGAAGTACCTAGGTAAGGACTTTCAAGTCGAAGCGAGTATCGGACACATCCGCGACTTGCCCGCTGGCGCGAAAGAGATGCCGGAGAAGCTCAAAAAGGAACCTTGGGCGTACCTGGGCGTGAATGTCGACGAGGAATTCCAGCCGGTCTACATCGTTCCAACTGACAAGAA
>DNPC01000831.1:2395-2579 GCA_003501565.1 Planctomycetaceae bacterium
TCGTTCCAACTGACAAGAAAAAACACGTCACCAAACTCAAGCAGTTGCTCAAAGAGTGCAAAGACCTCTATCTGGCGACGGACGAAGACCGCGAAGGAGAAGCCATATCCTGGCACCTCCAAGAGGTCCTCAAACCCAAAGTGCCCGTGCATCGATTGGTGTTCCACGAGATCACCAAGGAAGC
>DNPC01000440.1 GCA_003501565.1 Planctomycetaceae bacterium
GCCACAGATGAACACGGATAAACACAGATGAATAGAGACGTGTTGAATGCGCTCAATGCTGTAAAGGAGAGAAGCGACGCGGTCGCAGCTCAGTCCGTCGACTACTTAAAGGCAACCTGCTTACCAAGCTGTCTCCTGCTGAATTCGGCAAGCCTCACGTTCTGACAATCTGTGTTCATCCGTGTTCTTCTGTGGCAAAATTCAAACTACTTAAGGCAAATCTTTCCTTACGTCCTTCGTTGTTTTGAAATACGTTTGGGTGCAGACTACCGTTCTGTGACAAGCAACATGCAGCCAATTGAGCCCTAAGGGAGATGCACCGGTTTCAGCACGAAACGAAAACTAGCCCAGATCCATTTGCCGCAAAATCTACTGGCTTTCTTCCCAGCTATTGATGACTGGGCGATAGCCGTCATAGTGGCTCTCCGCGAGAAACAAATCGGTGGTCAAGTTGCGTTCTTCCGTAACAAAATTCAACTCGAGGTACTCGCGACCAGGATCACCTTCGCCTCGATCCCATTTCGCGATCACGCGGATTGCCAATCCGGAATCCTTTTCCACCCAGACTTCAATTTGCGTAGGAGGATCCTCGTGCTTGGTCGGATCAATAGCTGGGGAATTCGATTCCGCGTAGATCTTTTCACATTCGATCGAGTCGTTGTCAGCCCGCTGAAGCACGGTGTCTTCGATTTTCAAGCTGTATCCCTTGGATCGCATTCGAGACAACAACGTGGTGACATGCAGAGATGATGTTCGGATTTCTTCGCTGGCTTCCAACCATTTCTTCAAGAAATCTTTTCCACCCTTCAAGACGGGGCCGAACGCGGGCACGACCCATGATTCTCTTTCGTTCTGCCCAACCCAAAAACTTGTTTCGGGAAGCAGCCCTGGGTGTCGTACCGCAAAATTGTCGCGACCCTGGATGTAGATTTCGGAGTCATAAGCTTTCCATTCCGTTCCGGTTCGATACTTGACTTGCAGTTCGTACTTTCTGGGAACCGGCATTGCGGCAACTTGTAAGGAACGCTCCACCGCCGCCAATGCTAACTTCGCTGGATCGTTGCTTTCCATCCACAACACCGCGATAAACAAGACAGAAGCGGCCACAGCCATACTTGCCCACCGAAATCGTGAAGAACGCAATGTCGGTTTCGCACGGGTAACCGGTTTACCTTCGATTTGCTCCATCGCCCTCGCTAGACGCTCGGTGTCCGCTTGGGTGTTATTCATCGTTATCAACAGCGAATCAATCCAAGCTTCCCGCAGATCATCGCCTTCGTCCTGTCCATCAACGTTCATGCAGACGCTTTCCTGATTCCGAGTTTTCGTTCAAGGCACTCTGCCAGCCGGAGCTTTGCTCGCGTCAATCGTTTGCGTAGCGTCTCTGCAGCCAGGTCGAGGGTCGATTGGACTTCAGCAAGTGCTTTCTGTTCGGTGTAACGCATTCTCACGGGATGTTTGTACGTATCAGGGAGTGCATCTATGCACTCGCGTAGCGTTGCGATCTTTTCGTCAAAGGTATCGCCTTGCAGGTTGTGTATTGCAGCAAAACGGTCATTCAGCCATGCAATTACGCCTTCATCGAGTGGGCAGGCCAATCGAGCACTCTTGCGATGGTGTGCAAGCATCACTTTGGAGGCGATACCGCGTAGCCACGGACCCAACGGTTTCTGCGTGTCATAGTCGTCGAGCCGCTTCCAGGCCGCCAGTACCGTTTCTTGGTACACATCGTCGGCCGCATGCTCATCGCGAATCCCAGCCCGGATGTACGCCATCAGCATGCCGGTGTTTTCCCGAATTAGTGCTTCAAAGAGTGTCTGGACGTCCATGCTGAAGTGTCTCCCGTGTATGCATTAATTTGTTGTCCATTCAGCAAAGATCCGGGACAGAAATCGGCCAAATAAAGTGATTTATCGAGTTGCGAAAAGTCGCTATTCGTAACGAAGCGCATCGATTGGATCGAGTTGAGCAGCTCGCCAAGCGGGATAGAATCCGAAACCAATTCCGATCAAAGCAGAAACACTCACTGCTCCCACGATCGCCGTAACTGAGGCCGCGATCGGCCAGCCCAGCGAGACTGTGACGAGCATTGAAACACAGCGCGCCAAGAAAATACCGATCGTGGCGCCAAGCAGACATAGCAGCACTGCTTCGACCAAGAACTGAATCATGATGTCGCGGCCTTTGGCACCTACCGCCATGCGAAGACCAATTTCCTGGGTACGTTCGGTAACAGAGACAAGCATGATGTTCATAATGCCAACGCCACCAACGAGTAGAGAAATAGCAGCAATCACCAGCAGCAAACTCGTCATCAACGTCGTCGTCGAGCCGAACATTTTCGATAGCTCGGTCATGTTTCGTATGGTGTAGTCAGCGGTTCCTCCTGGTCGAATGCGGTGCGTATCGTCCAGCGTTTTACGGATCTGATCTTGCGCATGTGGAATCGCATCGGTGGATACAGCCGAAGCCATGATCTGATTGACCGTTATTGTGCGTGTCTGTCTGGGGGTGTTCATTGACTGGGCTGCCGTTGCCTGCGGATAGAACTCGATATGAGTACGCGGGTAAGCCGAACCGAACGACGTAATGCCGTTACCCGTCGTCGTGCTTTCGGTAGATGGCACGGATTGCGACGTTCCGCTTATACGGTGTTTCATGGTAGTCCAAGGAGTGATCAGGATATCGTCTTGATCCATCCCCATGACATTGGCACCCTTGGTTCTTAATACTCCGATCACAGTAAACGGAACATTCTGGATGCGAATCGTCTGCCCGATCGGCGAAGCACCTTCGAAGAGATTGGTAACCAGTGTCTTGCCAATGATGCAAACTCGATTGGAGTTGCGAACATCCTGCTCAGAAAAACACTCACCTTCATCGAGCGTTTCCCAATCTCGAATACGTAAGTACGCTGGACTCGTCCCAAACATGTTGGCTGGATTCCAATTGGTTGATCCGTAGACGATTTGAGTCCTGGCCTGGACTACAGGGGCGACAGCGGCTACGTGCGAACAACGTTCCGCGATTGCTTCAACGTCTTCCGGCGTCAGAGTGGGAGCCGTACCGACGCCTTGCTGAATTCCTCCCGCACTGGCAGCACCGGGGAGAATCACAATTAAATTGGACCCCATATTCTCGATGCTCTCGCCGAGTGTCACGGACGCTCCATTACCGATTTCCATGATGGAAACGACAGCCATGATCCCAATTACGATTCCCAGCATTGTAAGCAGCGAACGCAAAATATTGCGTCTCAGCGCGGCAGCCGCAGCACCTAGTCTCTTGAGGTTTTTTCGAAGCAAACGCATGTCAACCTGCTATGCAGCAATAAGTCCATCTCGAATGTGAATTGTACTTTCAGCATGGGTCGCTACATTTCGATCATGCGTCACCAAAACGACGGTGACTCCCAAATCGGAATGCAATTCACCGAAAAGGTCGAGAATCTCCGCTGAAGTCTTCGAATCGAGCGCTCCCGTGGGTTCATCAGCAAACAGTATGGAAGGTTCGTTGATTAGTGATCTGGCGATTGCAACACGTTGTTGTTGTCCACCAGATAGTTGCGAGGGCATGTGATCCATGCGATCAGCCAAACCGACTTTCTCCAAGAGCAACTCCGCGCGAGCGTGAGCTACCCTTGCAGCGACGTTGTCGTCGCTGTATTCGAGTGGCATAGTTACATTTTCAAGAGCTGTCATCCTGGGCAGCAAGTGAAAGCTTTGAAAACAGAAGCCAAGGTGCGAGTTGCGGATTTCGGCCCGCTCATCGCGTGAACAATCGGATACCTCTTGACCTGAAAGCTTGTATACACCGGAGGTGGGCCGGTCGAGGCAACCCAAGATGTTCAGC
>DNPC01000581.1 GCA_003501565.1 Planctomycetaceae bacterium
ACGCCATCGTAGTCGATGAAGCAACGTGGTGCAGTAAGGTACGCAAGTTGGGGGGCATGTCACACTTCGCGCCCCATCCCTTAGGTGTCGATTGCCAATCGGCAGATTGATTGGACAAGCCACTCGCCGCACTCTCCGCAGAAAGCCGGGCATCGGGATCTCATCTCATCGGCCATCGACACCGAAGCGAGTTTCAGCGAGCTCTGATTTGCCGAAGTTGGACAAACCTAAATCGGCAAGCTGTATGCTTTGGACGCATCGGTCGAATTCACGTCCATTTCGATGAATCTGCCCGTGCCAACTTCGGACAATGCAACTTCGGTGAGGTTTGGTTGCGTCGAACTTGCGTCGCTGTGGTGTAGTTTTAGTGCACAAGAAAGCCAGCAAACATGGAGTCTGCCGGCTTGGGGAAGTTGTCGCTTACAAAGGTTGAAAGGACCTGTTCAGATCACAATTGATAATCGACGGATGGATTGGTGTTTTTAGTTGTGGTAGTTTCGATCAAAACAACGATACGCTATTCAACTTTGAGAAGCTTGTTTGCCTCACGTAGCATTGCCTCCTGTGATGGCAGCAATCGCTCAAGCTTGGCAGAGGAGGTGAGGCATCTTTGGTAAATGGCGCGAGCTTTGGCTTGGTCGCCCAACTGATGATATGCCATGGCCAAATAGACGTCGGCGGTGACGAAGGTTTGATCGGTATCGACATTGGAGAGGACTTGGGCCGCCTCTTCAAAACGATCGAGGCGATAGAGTACGATGCCGAGCGTTTCGGCGAAGGCTTGGGCCCTGTTTTCCCGAGTTGTGTTTCTGGTACTTTTGAAGGCAATCTGGGCGAGCTGGTAAGCTTCCTGCAGCTCTTCGGTCTTCCCTTGCATTTCTGAGGGGAGGACGATGAATAGAGCTAAGAGGGCTCGCATCACCGAATCTTGTGGATCTGCCTCAAGCCCAGCACGGCATTCTTCAATGGCCTCGTTACGACGTCCCAATTCATAGAGCCCAGATGCGATGTCCCCGCGCACAAGACTGTCTGTGGGGCGTTTATCAAGCACCTCGCGTAGTGTAACAAGTCCTTTTTCGTATTGGCCCGTTCGCAGTTGTAATTCACCCACCGCGCGAAGAGCATGGTGGGAACCCGGTAGTAGTTCTGCCATTCGCTCAGCATATTTGAGCGATTCTGAGTACTTGCCCAAGGTCAAGTAACCTTGTAGCAAGTACACCAGTGCGCCCTGTTGGTTGGGATCCCGCTGCAAAATCTCTTTCGAAACGGCGATCGATTCTTCCCATTGCTTGTCGTTCCAAAGCCAGCTAGCCTCTCGCATCAGCTGTTGGATGATCTCCTGGCTCTCAAGTGATTCAAACAACTCGATTCTCACGTCCGCTTCATCGTAGTAGCCGCCGCGTTCAAGTGCACCTATCAAGGCGCGTCGAGCGCGGCGATGTTTCGGAGCAAGGTCATAGGCCGTACGGTAGGCGGCAACTGCACGATCCAGCAGCCCTCTGTCGGTCTCGCTCAGAGCATGGCTATCACCCGACTTAATCTGTTCCTCGAGGGCTATGCCAAGCTGGACGTAAGCAGCCGCCTTCTCTTTCTTTTCTGGAGCCGCTACCGATGCCGCCTTCTCAAAGAACGTTGCAGCTAGGTCGGGTCGCTCCTGCCTCATTCGCAGAATGCCACCAGAGATCAATCCCGTCGCGTTCTCAGGATCGAATTGCAACAGGATCTTGACGTGTTTCTCTGCTTCTTTATACCGATGAAGCTGGAGCAGAGCGGCTATCAGTATGTTGCGACTCCTGGCATCTTTCGGTTGATTCTTGAGCCTCGAGAGCATTTCCTGTACGGATGCCGTCACTGTAAATTCAGAGTTGGATGCGTGATTCGAAAGCTGATCAAACGCCTTGGCTTGACCGGCGACTCCCGAGTCTCGTGCGTCGGTCCGCATCTTGGCGGCCAGCAACTGACTCAAGACGCGTCTGGCGGTGAGATGATTGGGATCGAGGAGGAGACACTGGCGGAGGGTGGCGATCGACTCGTCATCCCGTCCAGCTCTCTTCAGGGAATAGGCAAGCTGATAAGCAATGGGTGCGGATCTTGGTTCGAGTTCGGCCGCCCGCGAATATGACACGACCGCAGCTGCATACTCTTTTAGGACATAATGATAGACACCACCCAGTTCCCAATGCGTTTTGAAGTCATCTGGAGACAGACGAAGGGCTTTCTCGCCAGCTGCTAGGGCCGCTTCCGCATCATTCAACTTGCGATGCGTACGGCACAGCTCTCGGTAAACCGCTACATTCTTGTCATCGAGTTGCAGAGCTTTATCGAGAGCGAGTTTGGCGTGGGCGGGATAGTCGCTCGAGTTCAGACCGCTGGCGAGGTCAACTAGACCTTCTGCATGCAGGTCGCTAGCGCTCAAGATCTGCGCAAACAGGCGCCGAGACTCTTCTATCCGATCTGCGTCCGCCAAGGTGGTCATCAGCATCCACTGAGTTGCATAACTGGCTGGCCGTGCTGAGTGAGCCGCACGGGCGTAGCTGAGTGCTTCGCTTGGTTTCTCAATCCACTGAAAGCACTGAGACAATTCCAGATTTAGCTGCGTGTCAGCGGGTGAAGTGA
Source organism: Planctomycetaceae bacterium (assembly GCA_003501565.1). Classification (GTDB taxonomy): domain Bacteria; phylum Planctomycetota; class Planctomycetia; order Pirellulales; family Pirellulaceae; genus Aureliella. The sequence continues at coordinate 2,617 of DNPC01000581.1, forward strand.
TTTGTGCCGAGCGTAACACCTGAATCGCAGAATCTACTTGGTACTCTCTACGCAGTACCGCTCCAAGCCAAGATGTGAATGCGCGGGAATGTTTCTGGGCATCCTCGGTTGAGGCCAGTGCGATCAGCCGCTCAGTATCCTCGGTGGCGACCGCATTTCGTACGTCTTGACGAAAACGATCGTCGTCAGCCTTTTCGACCAGGCGGCCGAGTCGTTGCTTGTGTTGATACATTTGCAGGCTGAGTGGCGCCTCGCTTGCGCTAAGGCCACTAGCGACGAATTGATGTATTCGCGCGGAACTGGGACTTTCGACTCGGAGCTTCTCCTCGGCCTCGCGAAAATGGATCAGGGCAAACGCAGCATCAAGGCTGGAACGATGAACTGGACTTTCCAAGATCTCAGTCAGTAGTTCACCCGCTTTATGCAGGCTCGCAATCGCTTGCTCTCGTTTCCCGAGTTCGGTTTCGATGAGACACTTAAGTGCCTGCACGTAAGCCCCCGCCAAAGGTCCAGGCCCCGCCGCTTCGACGCCCAGAATCCACTTGTAGGCCTCCCTTGGTTTTCCGCGACGGTACTCAAGCAGGGACCGTGACGCCCAATACCAGCCAGCCGGAACATTGCCTTCATCGAGAGCACTTTCCAGCATCGCCGAAGGAACCTCAGAGATCTCAATTGCATCGGGAACCAATAGGCAGACTTTCGTGGTGCGGCTTGAGTCCTGCATGGCTCGACTGGTAACGAACTGGTCACACATCGCTTTGCAAAGCTGCCGATATTCGTTGTGCTGATCAGCCAGTACAAGTGCTGGAGCGAGTCTGAGCCAGTGCTTCGTATTCTTTGGATCATTCTGCCAGACCAGGCGAGCTCGTTCCGCAGCTTGTTTCCAGTCACCCACCGATAAATGGGCATCGACCAGCGTTTCCTCCCGAACACCAGGAATCACCGAGATCCAGTGGTCAAGGGCTGCCACAAATTCGCCTCTCAACGAAGATGCACGAATTCGGGCTGCAATTTGAGCATCTGTTTGTTCTGCCAGTAAGATGCCAGCCGCCGCAAAGGTCTCTCGATATCCAGCTTCAATCCGTTGATAGTGCTCACCACGGTGTACAGCATCCACCTCATCCGCTTGGTTTTGTTCGCCAATGGCGATACCGCGAACGCGAATCAGATCGAGTTGCTCCTTGAGTCGTCGATCGCGATCTTGCGTAGTAATGGCCTTAGTCGTTTGTTTCAAGTCCTCTTGAGCAGATTGCTGTAGTTCTCTAGCAGGCCGCACCATATCACCGGGCAGATCCAATTGATCCGCCAGCTTGATTGCAGACTGCGTGCTTTTAATGGCGAGTTCCAACTCTGATTTGCGGAGCGCTAGATTTGGGTTCTCTGCTAGGCTCTTGTGCAGCCGTGCGTCATTCAGGCCCTGCTCAAATTCTTGCTGGGCTGCCTGTCGACGCTGAGCGAGTTGCTGCCTGTTCCATGTCCAGCCTACGCCGCCTAGGCCGAGTGTGAGTAATATGCTGGCAGCTAGCGCGATAACTACGCGAAGTCTTTTTCGTTCTTCGACCGTCTTGGCAGCTTCTTCAGCCTTGCGAATTTCTGTTTCGCGTAGCTGAGTCTCCACGGAGCGTAAGTAGGTAGTCATCTCTTGGGCGACTTCGGAGGCGTCTTTGGGGCGGTCCGAGAGTTCAAACTCTAAGCAACGCATGGTTAACTGGATAAGTTGCTTATCGGCCCGCGATTGTTCCAAGCGTTGCTGGCAAGAGTTAGTATTTCCTCGGCAAGCGAGTCTTAGCAACGAAGGCGTATCGTCAGCAACATAGGGTGGCTGACCAGTGAGAATCTCGCACAGGATCGCACCTAGACCGAACACGTCACTGCGTCGATCCATCCGGTCGACTTCCCCCAAGGCTTGCTCGGGTGGCATATAGGCCGGAGTGCCCATGGCGCTACCCATTTGCGTGTCCGAGCCAATCGGATTGAGGCTGCCAATTTTTGGCGAGGGCAGGTCACTGCCTCCGCTTCGAAAAGTCGCGATGACACTCTTGCCATCATCGGGCGGTAATGTCTTTGGTGCAGATTGCTGTCCGCCTTTCGGAAGTACTTTCGCCAATCCCCAATCCATCACTTGGACCTCGCCGAAGGCTCCCACCATGATGTTGGCAGGTTTCAAGTCACGATGAATCACTCGGCGACTGTGGGCATAGGCCATGGTTTGGCAAACCTGCTCGAAGATGCCAAGCAGTTTGGCTCTGTTCTGTGTCACAGCGCGGCGTCCCGCGAGCATGTAGGCCAGCGTCTCTCCCTTGACGAGTTTCATCGTGAAAAAGGGGCGTTTGTCCTCGAACTGGCCAAGCTCGTAAACCGGTGCAACTCCTGGATGCTGGAGTTGGCCGCCAATCTGTGCTTCCTCGACAAATCGTTGGATGACTTGCGGGTTCTCTCTGTGTTCGTCCAGCAGCACCTTGATGGCGAGATTTCGGCCTAGGTCGATATCTCGGCCCTTTAAAACAGCCCCCATGCCACCGCGGGCAATCTCGCCTTGCAGTTGATAGCGGCTGGACTCCACCGTCTTTGGCATTTCCTTGGACGCCGGCTGCAGTATCGGCTCATCGCCGGGCGCTAACGAATCATCAAGCACTACGCTGGGTGCGCGCACATTGTGCCCGAGAGTCTTGAGCACACTTTGTTCGCTGGATGCATGCTTCACAGGCATCTTGGCGACAGAGGCAGGCTGTGCTTCGTCCGAAGCCTCGGGCAAAGCATCCATAATTGCTTGCAATCGCTCTCGTAAACCGGGCTTTCCAACACAGGATTTATCCAGGAACTCGGATCGCCGCTGGGGCGACTCCATCTCGCAAGCCGTCTGCAGTAGTGATTTCAATTGAGCTTCATTGTCCAACATGGCATCACTCCTCTCTCTGGGCGTCTGTTTCGAACAACTCTTTGGCCTCAGCCAGGAAGTAATTTTCGATTCGTGAGGCTTGGTTGGCCGTGAAGTATTCGGTCGCTTTCGCGTACCACTCGCGAGCTTCCGCAGCGTTGCCTAGCTGTTGGTGCGTCATAGCCAGGAACAACCAATTGCTGGGCTCCAGGAACCCAGCTTCATGAAACTCGGCCAATGGCTTCAGCGCTTCGTTAAACTCACCGCGACGGTAGTGGACAATGCCAAGCGTGTTGCTGCCAGAGAAACTCCAACTTGAATCTGCGGCGGAGCTATAGACTTCGCCTGAACCACGAGCAGCAAAGAGTCGCCTTTGAGGGTGTTCGGAGGCGGAACGTGCAAGTGCTAGAGCTTCATTCAAGTCAGCCGTTCGGTTCTCAGATTCTGGTTCCAAGACGAGCAATAGTGCAAGCAGGTCACCGACGTAGTAGCTGGACTGCGATTCACTCCAGGCCGACCGAAGTTGATCTTTATTCGCGGCGAGGTCGCCCGAATCTTCGAATTTGAGATCTATTAGGCGTCGTACGGAAACCCCGTCAGATCGATCTTCTGCAACTGCTTTACTCAGCTCTTCGATCGCGTCGGGCAGTTTTCCGAGATCAAGATAGATCCCGGCAAAGGCCTTGGAGATGAAAGCTGGTTGGCTCAGCAAGGCTTCTTTTGCGTCTCGCAAGACCTGCTCGGCCTTATTGGGTTCATCCAGGTTGAGATAGAGTCGCGCCAAAGCCGCGTATCCGTATCCACTTTCGGGAAATTCAGATATGACTTGCTGAAAAATCGGGACCGCAAGTCTTTCCTTGGACTGCCGCCTGTAAATATTTGCTTTTTGTGTCAGCAGATAAACTCGGTCCGCCGCGTATGTGTTTTCCTCAATCGCCTCGTTGACTAGTTCCAAAGCGCGTTCTTCCTTTCCGTCCCGGAGCAGCTTAAACAGCTGCCGCCCAATGGCGCGGCTCGACGCTGAATGGAGTTCTCTGCCTAGGTTTGCCTGCTTTGCGAAAACCTCCTCCGAGATCTCAAGACTAAGCCGCTCAAATTTGTCCTCATACTCCGCCAACTCGACCGCGCGACCTCTAAGTTCTAGCAGCTGGATGAGGTAGGTAATCAGATTCCCATTTTTGAGCCTTGCGTCCTCGTTTTGTTCTGCCATTTCATAGGCCTTTTGAAAAGCATCAATGGCCTCATCAACAAGCGATGCTTGCGCGGCGTCCAACTGAATATCTAGCCTTCGTGGCCCACTCGTGTTGAAAATCTGGTGCGGCTCAAGCTCAAGTCCAGTTGCCTTTTGAGACAGAGCACGACCTAAGTTGAAATAGTCGGCAGTATAAGCCTGCGGCTGCCTGGTTAGCTCTCTCAGTAATTCGATCGCTTCGTCCAATTCGTTGCGTTCGATGTAGACCTCAGCCAGGACTCGTGTGGTCACGTTGGAGTCACGACCAATAACAACTGCTCGCTTAGCCTGGTCCAGAGCTTCGTCCAACTCCGCGGCTTGCAGCAATTCTTCGATCAAGCGCAACCGTGATTCAATGTCGCGGACGTTGTAAGCGATTCGTTCACGATACTTCGCAATCGCGTTGCGTTCGTCGAGCTTGCCTTGCGAGGTAAGTTGCTGTAGTTCCCGTCTGTCAGCAGGCGAGAGCATTCCTTTGCGGCCCATTTCGCGCAATAGAGTGACAAGATTCCGTCTAGGTAGAAATCCTTTGCTGCCGGCATTTTGGACAGCCTTGCGAAGGGCCTCAGCGGCCTCTTCCAATTTGCCTTGAGCTTTTAGCACCAGTCCAAGATTGTTGTAAGGCGGTCTGCCTTTGCCGGATTCCTCTGCGAGTTTAACCGTATGTCGATAAGCCTCCGCGGCCGCTTCGAGACGCCCCAGCCGGTAAAGCGCCAGCGACTTGGCAAAATTCGCCCCGTAGAGATCCGGAGCGATGGCCACGGCCTCTTCCGCTTTTTCCAAGGCTTCTGCAAACCTTTCCTGCCTTATCAATCCATTGGCAGCGACCGCCAGAGTCAGACCTTTCTTTTCGCCGGTGGCTAGCTGCTTCTCCTCGACAAGTTTTGCCTTCTTGTATTCCCCCAGGAGAATCATGTCGCTTTGGAGCTTCATATACTGCAACCAAGTGAACTCACCGGTCGCCAGTAATTGTTCGAAGACTTGATCGGACTCGTTTTTATGGCCAGCATCGATCAGGGCGAGGCACAGTCCCCACATCGCACCGTAGTTATCTGGCCGTAGTGCCACCGCTGCGCGAGCGAATCCAATTGCTTCCTCGCTTTCCCCTTGCAGCGATAGATTGCGGCCGAGTTCGTAGTTCACCCAAAAATCATTGGGATGTTGCGCGTGAATCGACCTTAGTAGTTGCGTGGCTCGCTCGATCTGCTCGACCTGACGTAGTTCTGCTGCCACCCACGCGGCCAGTGCAGATGGTTGTTCTGCAAAGTTTCCCCCGCCGACCAAAGTAGTTAGTTTCTGCGCGTCGCCAGCAACAAGCGCCCGCCGCACCGATTTCCGCCATTCGTTGGAATCGGCTAAGGTGGCGATTTTCGCCAGCTTGTTGCGGAAAGTCACCTGGGCCAGCGTGGCGGCATGCTCTGCAACGTCTTGGTCTCCGGCCCACTGGTTGAAAGTGAGTGGCGCCAATCCAAGGAGATCAGCTGCTTCGTTGCGCAAGATAATGGCGATCAGCGCATCTCGACCGAGTACAGAATCAAGCTCGGAGATCACCTCAGGCAGCAGTTCATTCAAGGCTTGAAACGCAGACTCGGCTGCCTTGCGATCGTCCATCTGAAACCAGCACATAGCCTCAAGTGCCTGATTCATTGCCTGAACGGACCAATTGGGATCATGAGCCCGAGATTGCTTAATGTATTCCAGGCAGTCTGACCAATCTCCTTTGCGCAACGCGAGCAACGCCCGGCTCGCCAACAAGAAGGGGAAAAAGCCCTTAGAAACCTTAGCGTCGTCGCGATCGTCCAACACGAGACCAAGCGGCAGCCGGCGAGTGGGAACGCCGGATTGGCCGGGCATGAGCTGGCAGATCTTGACGATGCGTTCGGCATCGATCTGTAGCTCGGGCAAGCGATTTTCAGCTAAGCATGCCTGGCAAGCGCGACGGTACTCCTGGTGATCGCCTTTCATCAGCGCCATGACGGCCCAGTCCATGTACGGCACCAAGTTCTGCGGCTCTGCCTCCGCGTACCGCTTGGCTGCGGTAATACCCGATTCCCACTGGCCACTGGCCGTGGCTGCGCGGATGACAATGCTTGATTGCGGAGAGATCAAGGTGGAGGTCCAGTGATCCAGCCCGGAAATGAGCGAATCACTAACCGACGACGCACGGACTAACTCGGCAGCCTCCTCGGCGGATAGGTTGGAGATATCGATTCCCGCCTGCTTGAACACATCGATGTACTGTTTCCTGGCTGCCCGTTCTGCCACAACGGGATTTGATCTCGTCGAGAATGAGCGGTCGTATCCTGAGTAGCCGAGACGAATGAAATCAAGCTGATCCCGGATGCGCTGCGATTTGTTCTGTGCGGCCAACTGCCGGCGTACATCTTTGGACTCGGCCCGCAATTCATTGAGTAGTTTGGTCACCTTTCCAAACTTCCCATCCGCGTTAGCTTCCTGGTTGACGATTCGAATGGCGGATTCAGCACTGGCGAGGGCCTTGTTTAACTCGGCTTGCTTCTCCGCGAGATTCTTGCTGTCTGCGAGACGGAGATGTAATTCCGCGTCGTTTACATGCTTTCGCAATCGGGCCTCGACCGATTCTCGTTGCTCGGCCGCTTGGGACTGGAGCCACATCCAGCCTCCGCCACATGTGGCGGCCAAGAAAACCAAGCTAGTCGCCAGCGCCGTAGACACTCTTCGCCGCTTGCGCTGCTCTAAGGCTCGAGTTGCTTCCGCAGCCCGCTCGACTTCCGTCTCACGCAGCCTGGTTTCCACGGACTCCAAATACTCGGTGAGTCTATCGGATAATTCGCCGGCGTTTCGCAAGCGGTCCTCGAGTTCCGGTGCCAGGCAATGCTTTGTCAGCGCGATCAGTTGGCTGTCTGCATCGCACGCGTCCAAACGCGCATAGCACTCGTCCAACTTGCCTCGCGCCGCTTGTCGAAACAGCTCCTGCGTATCGTCTGCAACATAGGGTGGAGTTCCCGTAAGGATCTCACAGAGGATTGCACCCAGTCCAAACACGTCGCAGCGTTCATCGAGCCGGTCGACTTCGCCGAGAGCCTGCTCGGGGGGCATATAGGCGGGCGTTCCCATGACGCTCCCAGCCTGAGTTTCGGCTGCGGATGATCCATGAGATTCCTTGGTTCCGACGCTCGCTTGCGGTAAATTGGAATCGCTACGCACTGTCTGAATGAGGCTATGGCCTAGCTTGGTGTCGCGAGCCCGCTTCTCATCTGCAAGCCCACCGACTTTGAGCACTTTGGCCAGCCCCCAGTCCATGACCTGGACCTCGCCAAAAGCCCCGACCATGATGTTGGCCGGTTTGAGGTCGCGGTGGATAACGCGACGACTGTGCGCGTATGCCAGTGTCTGGCAGACTTGTTCAAATATGTCCAGCAATCTGCCGTGATTCTTGGGGCTTGAATCTTTTTCCGCGAGCAGGGCCGCCAGCGTTTCGCCCTTGACCAGCTTCATCGCAAAGAATGGTCGCTCGTCGGGCATTTGCCCTAGCTCGTAAACGGGCGCGATGCCTGGGTGCTGCAACTGCCCTCCGATCTGTGCTTCCTCAATGAATCGCTCGGTGACGGCCGGATTAGTGGCATGGGACTCGAGGAGCACTTTGATCGCCAAGCTTCGGCCAAGATCAACATCGCGACCTTTGAGGATTGCCCCCATACCTCCGCGAGCAATTTCACCCTGCAATTGGTAGCGACCTAACGAGTTGCTACTTGGGAGCTCACTGCCTGCGGACTGTTCGTCGTTGGGCGGGGAGAATTGCTGACTCAAATGGCGAACAACACTGGCTCGCCCCACGCTCAGCCTTGTGTTGTGGGGCGCGGTGATTCCCGGCGACTTCGAAAGGAATCCGCTGGCGGCTTTATGCAAACGGATCATCTTCTCGATATCGCGCTTTAGTTGCTTGTCGCCGACACACTCCTTCTCCAAGAACTTTTCCCGCTGCTCGTCATCCCTGATCGCAAGCGCCTGATCGAATAATCTGGAAACGTTCTCTGGCAATGGCATTGGAATATCTCGAAGACTATGGCCAAAACTATATGCGGCATCTTTCGAAAGGTCCGACTCTATGAAACAGTGCGAGATCTAGCTCTAAGCACCTCCACCCACTCGCCAGATTTTTCTAGAAAAAGGCTCCTAGGAATCGGGATTTAAGCGGGCAAACAGCCATGTCCGCGCAAACCGCCAGTGCCGCTCTGCGGTTGTCGTTGAGATTCCAAGGATTTGGGCCGTCTCTGCGACAGATAGCCCGGCGAAGAATCGTAGCTTCACAAGTTTGGCTTTCTGGGGTGACACCTGCTCAAGCTCCTGAAGCGCCTCATCTAGGGCCAGCAAGTCCATTGATGGCTCCGAGGACGCGCGAAGATCATCATCAAACTCGACGCGTTGTAAATGTCCACCTCGCTTGAGGCTAGCTCGTTGCCGAGCGTGTTCGACCAAAATCCGTCGCATTGCCTCTGCGGCAGCCCCGAAAAAGTGTCCACGCCCATTCCAACGCGGCACTTCGCGCTGATCAACTAGGCGGATATAGGCATCGTGCACCAGAACGGTTGGCTGCAGCGACGGTGGAGATTTGTTTGCGGCCAGTTTTGCTGCTGCCAGTTTCCTCAGCTCTTCGTAGACCAGCGGTAGCAATTGCTCCGAAGCTCCCTGATCCCCCGCTTCGATTTCGTTCAAGATTCTTGTGACATCGTGGCTCAAATCGTAGCTCGACTTTCGGTTCGACACTGAAGGATGGAACCCAGATTCGGGTCATACGTGAAACGGCGCTCCGGATGGTTTTCGCCCTTACGTTAAGGCGGACTCGCTCATTCGTTGGGGACGTCGCAGGAAGAATCTGTGTGCAAACAGGATACACTACCAGAGTCAGCTAGAGACACACGTTGGACTGAGATGATGCGCATTGCCAAAAGGACTCTGGTAGCAACACTTTTGGCGAGTGATGGATCTACGCTCAAGCGGATCTCAAGCAGACCGATCAGGCAAACTCCGTCGCTTGCTACCTCGACAAGGAAGTAGCTTTAGCTGCTTCAGCCGATCCAACTTCGGTGAGGTTGGGGGGCGTCGAATTTGCGTTGTTGTGGTGGAGTGCAGAGACACAGAAAGCCAGCAAACGCGGAGTTGGCTGGCTTCGGGGAAATCCTCGCTTTGAATGGTTGAGCGGCCTAGGCGAGATCGAGATCGAAGAGGCTGTCTTCCTCATCTTCAAGATCCGCGAAGTAGCCGTCAACGATTGAGGTGGCGTCGCTGTTGGCTGCAGACGCTGAACTGTCAGCGTTCAGTTTGTTGATGACAAGCAATGCGTCGATGGGGGAAATGTGTCCATCGCCGTTGGTGTCGAGGGCATTGTCGCCTTCCTCGTAAGGCACTTGCGATTCGGACTTGGTGTTCAAGGCGTTGAT
>DNPC01000584.1 GCA_003501565.1 Planctomycetaceae bacterium
CGTTTGGTTTCGTTCCACTCCGCGTCGGCTTCGTCAAACTTTCGAAGTTCGATGAGTGTTCTCAGTCGCAAGGCGTGAGGCTGCCAGTCATCGGGGCGAAGTGACGCCCAGCCCGCCAGCGCCGCGTCAGCTTCTTCCCACCGTCCTGTAATGCGGAGACGGATGGCGTCGATTTCGTCGCGAGTCGCAAAGTTCGTAGCGGAACTCGCCAGGAGTTTCGAGACGTCTCCTCGTAGGGTTTGACGATCGTCAGAATTTTGCTCGGTCCTGTTGAGGCTTGGTAAGTCTTCAACCACCACGACTCGATCGGATTCTGCGAGAGCGATGCCGGTGTGGCGTTGAACTCGGTGAAGGATTTCTTCCGGTATGCCTGTCCAGCGCTGCGGCAGAGGCCAATGCCGAATCAATCCATCGGCTGCGGCTGTGACCACGAGCTTGCTTTCCGGATCGAAAGCAACGCTGACTACGGGGCTGGGGTGCGAAAGCTCGACCAGTTGGTCCTCTTCGCGTCCGACCCGATCGTTGGATCCGACACGATGAATCTGCACGACGGAATTATCAATAATGGTTGCTGTCAGCATTCCGTCACCGCTTCTGGCTGTCAATCGAGACGTTAGAGGACCGAATCTGCCGCTGGATTCACGTCTTCTGCTTGGAATCACCGGAGCGTTTTCCGCCGCGTCAAGCGGTGGAACAAATTTACCGGCTTCCAAAGAATATCGCCATCGTCTTGTTGGAGAATCCAAGAGAACGAATCGCCCGTCTGCGCTGAATTGACCCGCGAATCGATTCGCAGGGGCAGGCAAAATGGTCTCCTCGCCGGTTGTCAGATCAACATATACCGGTGTCAATCGACGTCTCGTGCGATGGCCCATTCTGAATTCTCCGTTGGGCGCTCTCTCAACAGAGAAGTCTGCTTGGCGCCCCGTTCCTTCCCGCCGTCGAAGCAGCAAAGAAAGACCATCGGGACTGATCGCCAGTGGAGTATCCTCTGGTACGCCCTTCGTGAACTCGAACGCCTCACCGTGTTTGGTACAGGTTGTGGTTCGCCAAACCTGAACGAACGCCGTTGCATCGGGACCGTCGCCCACGTACCCGGTCAACAGGTACTCGGAGCCGGGGCTGAACATGCCGACGAAGCTGGATTCAGTATTCGCCAACTTCTTCGTCGAGAGCAATCGCCCTGTTTGCCGATCCCATACCTTCAGTGAAATACCGCTCTGGTCCTTCTCTGCTGCCAGTACATGACCTTGTTGATCGATTGCCAGTTCGATGCTCGGCGAAGTCAACATGAAAGTATCCAAAGTTGATACGCTCGCCCGCGTGCCTCGTGCCATCCGCAACGCAGTGCTCAATTGATTCGTGAAGTCTATGCTTCGGTTTCTGATGAACGGGGGGACGGAACTCTGCATTGCCAGCCCCTGCCACGGAAACACAACTCGGTGCAGTTGCGAATGCGGAAGCTGCCAAGTTTGGATTGTCCCATTCAGGTCCACACTCAAGGCGGCACACTTGTCCGGCATGGCGACGAAGTTTACGCGTTCCGAAACAGGCAGGGGTGGAGCAATCGGGGTGCCGGTTTCAACATCGAACACGTGCACGAGGACAATGTCAGTAGACTGTCGAAGCCGCTCGACGCCTCCGCTCGGGACTGTCGAAACTGCCAACTGAGTACCCGCCGAATTCGCGTTCAGCTTGAAGATCGTGGAGCTATCCGCCCGGGGTACGTCAATCGCGCCGCCAATCTGTCCTCCGGTTTCAAAGTCCAGAATCTCGATTTGTTGGTCTTTGCCAACTCCTGAAAAGACGGCGACGCTTGAACCATCCGGTGTCAAAATCGTTGGTCGAAGATTCCCTCGACCAAACGATCCGAGAGACTCGGTCTCCAACGTGTTTCCAACCTGCTCACCGGTGTCGATGTCGTAACAGGCGATCTTGATCAATCGATCCGCCCCGAAACGGAAGGGTGCGCTGACCATAATCAGCCTTCGGCCGTCAGGAGAGATTTGCGATACAAAACCTCCGGATCCCACTGGTCGAAAATGGGTCTCACGTATGACGTCTCCGCTGGTCGAACTAAACACCGTGACGGGAACGCCCTCTGCGGTGGCGACGGTTCCAGTGACTGCGACGATCTCCGTACCATCCGAGCGAAACTGGAGCGGTCTCAGCCCACGTCGGGGATCTGGGACATCGTTTGCAACTTCGTGTTGCAGGAACAGGTCGCCACTGTCAATTGACCAGACGGCCAGAGCGAGTTTTCCCTTGGCCCGGAGGGGATTATTGGTGGGTGGCCTCAATGAAGTGCCCGACTGCCCACCCCCATTGGAATTCGGCCCGTCATTTGCCTCGAAAAGGAACGCAGCGACCAATCGTTTCTCAGGGTGAACTGCCACCCTGGCCACCGGCAACTCGGGCCGAATGGTTTTTCCCGTCCAAGAGCCGGTAGCGACATCCCACACTCGGATCTCGTCAATCCCGCTTGGCAATTCCGAGTCGTCATCCACTGTCCGAACGACTGGGTACGCGATCAACGTTTGGTCCGTGCTCATGGCTGGCGCCGCCGGCGTGAGACGAAAAGCACCGGAGTTCATGATCCCCTGAACAATGGCCCGACGTTCTTCATTGCTGGCTGCACTAAGAACTCGCTCGCGAAACTCTTCGCTGAACGCTGTCGAAAGTCCGGAGTCTTCCTTTCCCATGGTTTCAACACCAACCAGTCGCGGCATGCGAGCGGCCGAGGCCTCCAGCTTGTTCAGCAGGTTGCGGCGATACTCAGGCGTTTGCCCGTCGGCCAGTTC
>DNPC01000420.1 GCA_003501565.1 Planctomycetaceae bacterium
TCGGCGTGTCCCAACGCCAACAGTGCCTGGAAGGTGTCTTCAATGATACCGTCTGACATGTCGACACCTTCGGGCGTGTCACGTCGCACCAGCAGTGCAAATTTCGGCATCTTGCGGCGCAGCTTGGCAATGATCCGCTCGGCCGTCGCAGGTCCGATGCCTGGCAAACCAGATAGCCCCTTGGCATCCTGTTGCTCAATCATGATCGCCGTATCTTGCACCGGCTGAGTCATCGCGCGGAGTGCTTTCTTTACGCCCACCCCATCTACCGAACAGAACAGTTCGAAAAAGTCGCGCTCGGGCGTACTCAAGAATCCAACCAGCCGTGGAGTCAGGCGTCCGCCACTGGTTACATTGCCATCCAGGTAGTGCAATGTGTGCAAAGAAACATCTCCGCCAACCTCACTCTGCAAATGTCGCCGCGTATACTCCGCAATCATAACGGCATATTGCATCGGCGGAATTGAAAGTGTCGCAACATCGTCGGACACAGCCACTAGTTTGCCTGCGATTTGTGTAATCATCAGGATGCGTTTTCCAAGATTCGAATCAAAGCGACTGAGGCGTAGGCTGACTGGCTACAACCTTTGCCGAAGCTATCGCGGGAGCAGCCAGTTCGCTGTGCAAGTGCGTCAGTGCAATCGCTAACGCGTCGGCAACATCGGCTGGTTCGGGGACATAGTCCAGACCGAGTTGGTGTTTGACCGCAAATTGCATTTGAGTTTTCGCAGCCCGCCCATTGCCAGTAAGAGTTTTCTTGACCTGGGTTGCCGCATATGAATGTACCTTCAATCCACTATTGGCAGCGGCCAACATAATTGCCCCACGTGCATGCCCCATCAGGATGGCAGTCGTGGGCCGCTCGTAGTGGGAATAAAGCTGTTCGATGGCGAAGACATGTGGCTGAAACTCTTCCAGCACCTCTTTGATACCGCAGAACAACTCGTGCAATCGGCACTCAAGCGATTGATTCTTGTCACAGCGAATAACGCCGGCGTCCAGCATTGCACACTGGCTGCCAGACACCTCAATGACTCCATAGCCCGTCGTGCCCAAAGCCGGATCGATGCCGAGTATTCGTCGCTTGCTCATCCGTGTGCCTTGCTTAGGGCTTCCTGACAATAATCTGTCGTCGAAAATGCTATACAGCCGGATATAAAGACGCGTGGTCTGGTCCACTAGTACTTGAGCGAATCGACTGTCAATGTACGCCCCAGCTACGTCTTCTCCCAGGTCGTACCCTCTTTTAGATCTTGAAGCGTGATGCCAACAGCGCCCAGCCCATCACGAATCGTATCGCTTGTCTCGAAATCCTTCTTGGCTCGCGCCGCAGCTCGCAACTCGATCAGCACGTTCATCAATCCATCAAGCACTTCACCGTCCCTGCCGGATTCCACCGTTTCAGGTTCCTTGATGAAGACTCCCAAGATCGCACCCAGCTCACGCAGTACGCTCATACTCCGCCGCAAAGTGTCAAGATTTCCTTCCGTTCTACCACTGGCTTCTTCCAGCTTTTCTGCGTCAATGAACCGATTGATCCGGCGACAAATCTCGAACAGTTCGCTGGTCGCTGCGCCAGTGTTGAAATCGTCGTCCATTTTGGCCAAAAACTCATCGCGGTGTTGCGCAACGTCCTTCAGCAAGCCAGTCGCGTTCTGCAATGCGGTATCACCGTCGCCTCGGTTCTTCGCATACGCTAGTTCTTCATCACCACGTTTATAGAAGCTCTCGTCCGTCAGGCGTTCATACCGCTGGATGAGCCGATAAAACGTAGCCAGACTCTGCCCCGCTTCCTCAAGCGCTTCAGTACCGTACACGATGGTGCTTCGGTACTGAGATGACAACAAGAAAAACCGGATACGATCTCCGGTCTGTTCTTTGATCAACTTCGCCAGACCGCCGGCTCCCTTGCTGCGCGAGATCTTTCCGGCGGCCGCTTCGTCTGCGTTTGCTGCTGATTGATCCTTTTGCTCGCGATCCGACTTCCCGCCCACTTTGCCAGCGGCGTCCCCCGCACGCATCAGTCCGTTATGCATCCAGTAACGAACCATAGGTTTGGCATGGCAGCATCGACTCTGCGCCAATTCGTTTTCATGATGCGGGAACATCAGGTCCAATCCACCCCCGTGGATGTCGAAGGTTTCTCCAAGGATTCGGCGGCTCATCGCCGAACATTCGATGTGCCACCCCGGTCGACCTTGCCCCCAAGGACTATCCCAGGCCGGCTCGTTTGCGTTCTTGGCGCTTTTCCACAACGCGAAATCTCCGGGCGAACGCTTCTTGGCTGCCGCGCCGCCACCTTCCCCCTGTTGTGAATCGACACTCCGATTGGAAAGCTGTCCGTAGTCACTGTCAGCGGTGACATCGAAGAACACATCGCCGTCACTTTCGTAAGCGAATCCTTTTTGGATCAATTCGCTGATGAAAGTAATAATTTCATCCATGTTCTCAGTTGCCCGAGGCATGTGGTCAATCTGGGTCACGCCCAAGGCCTGAAGATTGGACATGTAGTCCATGGTCATTTCCGTCGCCACTTGGCTCATCGGAATACCGCGTTTTTGCGACGCCGCGATCAATTTGTCATCGACATCAGTTATGTTCACTACCCACGTCACTTCGTAACCACAATAGACCAGATAACGCTTGATGGTGTCGAAGATGACTGGCCCGACCATGTGACCAATATGAGCTTCTGCGTAGACCGTCGGTCCGCACAGATACATTCCAACCTTGCCTGGCTGAACGGTTTGGAAGTCTTCTTTTTGACGCGTCAGCGTGTTGTAGATTCGAATATTGGGTTTTTGTGACGTCATTTCAATTTGCTAGCAAAGCTCACTTACCTGGCAGTTATTTTCTCGCCCAGCTCTCGTCCTGCGACTTAATCTGCGGCGAACGCGCAGATTATATCGATTCCGGTATTTGAAGGTACGCCAGTTCTCTCTGGTCTTTTCCCTTCGGCTTGAGCACAAGACACGCCACGATTAGGCCCGCGGCGCCCCCTAATCCGCGAGCATTGCGCTCTAGGCGTTCGTTACGCAGCCGAACGTTTCTCAGATTCTTCAGCTGCCGATCTTCCGCCGGAACGCTGGCAGTATGCATCTAAGCAGTGTTTCAAAAGCAATTGCGCACTATCCCGCCAAGTGAATTCTGGAACGGTTTCCAGCAGCGGTGGTTGTCTTCGCCCTACCGAAAGGTGCCATGGGAGTATCGCTTCGGCCAGCGCATGGGGACTATCCAGATCAAAGAACACACAGCTGGAACTAACCTCCCTATGCACCGGTGTATCGCTGGCAAAAACCTGCCGGCCGTAGACCTCCGCCTCGGCAATAGGCAGCCCGAACCCTTCAGCGACTGACGGGAAAACCACTGCTCTCGCGTGTTGGTAGGCATAAACAAGATCAGCGTCGCTAGCATCGTTGAACATCGTTAGCCGCTTTCCGTATTCGCGGTGCTGCTCAATACGACTGAGCAACGCCTGACTACGGCCATCCGGGCTACCGATTAAACAAAGCCGAATATCCTCACCACGTTTCCAAAGGCGATCGAAAGCATCGAGCGCGAAACCATGGTTCTTACGCGGATCGAACGTCCCAACCATCAGAAAGGGAGCGTTCTCTTGGTCGCGGAATGCATGTCTCACACTCGCGCGCACTTCTCCATCTGGCTTGCCAAGTTCACATCCGTTGCGTCCCGCGCGGATATCGGAGACGACGATTGTGCCCCGTGCCAGTTTCGGAATGCGATCTACCAATTCATCACGGACCGCCTTTGACACGGTTACCACAAGATCGGAATGCTCAGCGACATTCCGCAAATAGTCCTCGAAGCTCGCGACAGCCTTTTTGCTGAAGTACTCTGGGTGCGTTATTGGAATTGCATCGTGCACCAACACAACAATAAACGCACCTCGCTGCCGTGCCCTCGCGACGTGTGGCCATACGCGACTTTCTGACCAATAGGCATCAGGCAGGATAACAACGTCGCCAACCCCAGGCTCTAAAACCGTTAGGTTTGGCTGCCGAGCGTACTTCGCAATTGCCTTGATGATGCTCAAGGGCAAGGAGTAAACACCAGTCTTTCCTTTGGGTGGCAACAGGCCGCGACGCAGACGTTCGGACCGGAGCGTCGTGGCCAATAAGCCTGCCGATGACTTGTACCACTGAGGCAAATTGGCTGTGATGTTTCCACGCAGCCGCGCAACGTCCAGCGAAGCGAGCCCCTTCGCTGGCCCGCTGGAACCTTCCCCAGCGTGCACGGGAGTCGCCAACCAACCCTGTCGACCCAACGTCACGAAATCAAAGCCTCTGCCAGAATCGGCTGCTAGCAAATCCAAGTGTTTCGCCAAATTCCAGATCACCCGCTGCACACCATTTCGAAGACCGCTGTGGTATGCGTGAGTTCCATCCAGAAGTATTCGACGAACGCCTGTATGATCCGTTTGGCAATTTGACATCTCAAATCACTTCCATGCTCTAGAGCTTAACCACATCGATGATTCGCAGTTCGAATGGTGGCTTGCAGCCGCCCAAGCTGCGGTCGATCAGCATATCTTGAACTGGATTCACCTTCAGGCAGAACCTTTTCGGCCGCGTTGGGCATGTGTGCTGCTGTAACAGCCCTCTGCCCAAGAGGACTTTGAAGTGAAGCAAGATGATCTTGAGCTAGTCTTCAGCCAGTCGCAGCGAATCGCGGTCATCGAACTTATCGCGATGCCCGCACGATTTCCTCGAGATGGTGCGAACGCGTCCGACACTAGGCTG
>DNPC01000820.1 GCA_003501565.1 Planctomycetaceae bacterium
CGCACTCGCGTTTTGGATCAACTGGCAATTCGTCGCACCACGTCTGCGTAGTGATTCCGAATCACATCGATCTGTGACCATCCCAGGGACACTCGCCGCATCCGCCTCGCCGAGCGTCCGACGAGCCATTCGTGTTTTCGGTGCTATGGTCATTCTGGTCATGTTGACGACATATGTCTCGGCCCAATTCACGGCAGCAGGAAAGGCGTTTCAAGAAACCTTTGGTCTCAACTATCAGTTGAGCGTCTTACTGAGCGCGATGATCGTCGTCGGCTACACACTACTGGGCGGCTTTCGTGCTGTGGCTTGGACAGATGTCGCCCAAGCAACCTTGATGGTCGTGGCTGTGGTCGTGCTTCCGTTGGTCATGCTATACCAAGTCGGCGGCCCCTTCCAGGCAATAACGCTCTTGCGCGAGCTTGAGCCAGTGACGATGCAGGTTGGTGAACAATCCGTTGAATTGGCCGGAGGAGCGTCGATGATGTCGCTTGTTGGTGGCAATGCAGGTTGGGCGCTACTTGGGTTTTTGAGTGTCTGGCTGGGAATTCCACTGGGTAATTTTGGTCAGCCGCACATGCTTGTTCGAATAATGGCCACGCGCGACGATGCGGCTATCGCGCGAGCAAAGGTCATATCCACTGTTTGGGTAATCATCCTGTTCAGCGGTGCGATCGCCATCGGACTCTTGGCCCGCATCATGTTTGGCGAAACGGTCGGTGACCCGGAAAAGGCGCTGCCCTATTCAGCGGTCCAGTTGCTGCCTGCCCCGCTGGCAGGATTGATGCTGGCAGCAATTGTCGCAGCAATGTGTTCGACGGCAGACTCCCAACTACTGGTCGCGGGCAGCGGGTTTAGCCTTGACCTGCGCAACTCGAGGGAAGATCAGCGACGAAACGCGGGCTGGATAAACCGTGCTTTGGTACTGGCATTGGCGATCATCGCGACCATTCTAGCGGCAGCTGAAAGCAAAGCGGTGTTCTCTCTTGTGCTTTATGCCTGGGATGGTCTGGGAGCAGCCTTTGGTCCTGTACTCTTGCTTAAACTCTTCTGGAAACGCACGACTGGTCCAGGAATACTAGCTGGGATGGTCTGTGGATTCGTCGTTGCCATCGTTTGGCGAGAAACGCTGCATGCACAACTCTATTCCCTGATCCCTGCCTTCGTCGCCGCGCTGGTCACCGCAACCGTTGTAAGCCTGGCTTATCCGGCCAAGTCAACTGAGGTTTGAACCGCCACAGGTAGGAACATCTAGTTTCGTCACGATGCGAGCATCCATCGCGTACGACGCTCAGGCCCCGGTGTTGCACAAAGATGGACCCGGCTTACCTGCTGAATCACGCTGCGCGAAAGATCGGCCGGTTCGGTATCTGTCGTTCGTCCTATGACCATTTGGAGCGGCGACTCTTATGAGACTCGTCATTGCCCCAGGTTATATTTCCAGTTCGTCACATGCCATTTCGTGCACCCGCGGCAGTTTTGTCCGAGGTTCTGACGGGATTTAGACGCGCCGAGCGCCCAAATGGGCTCATTCTTGGGCTATCTATGTAGGGGCACGCGAGCCGCTGAGTCTGGGGAACGAGTTGCGGCCAATTCCTCTCGATTGCCCGAACGGCTCGATGCTGAAGCGACGCTTGTGTTCGCGCAACGTGTTAAGGTGCTTTTGATGGAAATCGTTACAACCATTTTTTCCGGTCCAATCCTCCCAGCCAGTCTGCTGTTGGTAGCTGTGCTGCTGTGGAGTGCGGTGGCATTGGTCGGTAGCGTCGACCTGGACCTTGGCGGTGACCTAGATTTAGACGTCGATTTGGATGCTAGTGCAGGAAACCCAATCGCAGCTGGATTGTCCGCATTTGCACTCCGGTGGATGAACATCGGCTATGTGCCGCTGGTCATCTGGATTGGTGTGTTCGCGATTATTTGGTGGTTCATATCCGCATGTTTGTGGAGCTTGGTGGATCAGCACTTTTTTTCGCCGCCAGGTTGGCTGTGGTCCGGTTTGTTGGCCGTGAAGAACGCAGCCCTCGGTGCGATCGCGACCAAATTTGCAACCAACCCCATGAAGCAGTGGTTCGTGACTGAAGAGTTGACCGCCAAATCGCTGGTCGGCCAAGAATGCGAGATTGCATCTTCAACCGCTGATGAGACATTCGGGCAAGTCAAATTCGAGACCGATGGTTCTCCGCTGCTTTTGAACGTTAGAACCGATGGCCCTACGCTTGCAAAAGGCTCTAAGGTCTGGCTCACTCACTACGACGAAAAAACACGCACCTTCATTGTCTCTTCGGCCATGCCGATTGCCAGTGTTTCAAACGAACAGCCTGAATAACAACCACTGTCCCGACTAAGAGGAATTTCGATGGATGCACTACACATACTAGCGATCAGCGACTTGGCAATTTATAGCCTGATCGCAATTGGCGTGGTTCTTGTATTCGCGATTGCGGTGGGCACTCTCGCAAGCAAGTTCTATCAAAAGGTTGGGCCTGACGAAGCGATTGTTCGGACAGGATTCGGAGGCATGAAGATCGTCACTGCCAACGGTGTCGTCGTTCTTCCAGTCGTTCACCACGCGGAGAAAATGGATCTTACCCTCAAGAGCTTTGAAATTGCTCGAGAGGGTTCCGAAGGCCTCATCTGTCGCGACAACATTCGCGCAGATATTCGCGTTGCGTTTTTCATTCGCATCGATAAAACGCAGGAAGAGATGCGTGAAGTCGCTCAGTCGATTGGTAGTCGACGGGCAAGCCAAATCGAGACGCTAAAAGAACTGTTCGATGCCAAATTCTCTGAGGCGCTGAAGACGGTTGGCAAGCAGTTCGAGTTTGTTGAACTCTACAACAAGCGTGAGCAGTTCAAGGAAGAGATCCTGAAGGTCATCGGAACCGACCTGAACGGTTACAAACTAGACGATGCGGCGATCGACTACCTTGAACAGACCAAACTTGAGTTGCTCAATCCAAAAAACATTCTGGACGCTGAGGGCATCAAAAAGATTACTGAGTTGACCAGCGAAGAGAAAATCAAAGAGAACCACTTTACGCGGGAGCGAGAAAAGACCCTCAAGAAGCAAGATGTCGAGGCTCAAGAAGCCATCCTTGAACTCGAGCGGCAGCGCGTCGAAGCCAGCCAGAAGCAACAGCGAGAGATCGCTGAAATTGAAGCTCGCGAAACGGCCACAGCTCGCAAGGTGCAGGAAGAACAGCGACTTGAGTCGGAACGTGCGCGGATTGCTACCGATGAAGAGATCGGAATCGCGACTGAGAACAAAGACCGCCAAATCCTGGTAGCACAGCGTAGCAAAGAACGAACTGACGCGGTCGAGCAAGAGCGTGTTCAACGCGAACGCGAATTAGAGGCGACCGAACGGCTTCGCGTGGTTGGCGTTGCCGATGTTGAAAAAGAGAAAGCAATTGAGACTGAAAGACGCAATATCCAGGAAGTGATCCGCGAACGTGTTGCGGTCGAACGTGCCGTCGTCGAAGAGCAGCAACGCATCAAGGACACTGAAGAGTTTGCGACAGCCGAGCGTAAGAAGAAGGTCGAGGTAACTCAAGCAGAGGCCACTGCGCAGCAGTCGCTTGTGCAAGAAGTCAAAGCGGCTGAGGCGAAGCAGAAGTCAGCGGAGCTGCTGGCAGAACAGATTCGCGTTCAAGCAGATGCCGAACGGGATCGAGCTGAAAAAGAAGCCGTGGCCAAGAAGATGCTTGCCGAAGCGACGGCAGCCGAACATGCCGCGCCAGGTCTTGCTGAAGCGCAGGTCATGGAGGCAACGGCATCAGCCACCGAAAAACAAGGGCTGGCGGAAGCTAAGGTCCTGAAGGAAAAGTACACCAGCGAGGCGGAAGGCATCACCGAAAAGGCTACGGCGATGAAAGAGCTGGATGGAGTAGGCAAGGAACACGAGGAGTTCAAACTGCGGCTGGAAAAAGATAAGGCGATTGAAATTGCTGCCATCGAAACACAGCGCACGATTGCGAGCGAACAGGCTGGGGTGATTGGCGAAGCGCTGAAGGCTTCGAAGATTGATATCGTTGGCGGTGACGGCGATTTCTTCAAGCAGATTTCCACGGCTGTTAAGGGCGGCAAAGCCATCGACCGATTCGTTTACAATTCGGACGTGGCGACGGATATCAAGAACACCTTCTTCAACGGAGATCCTGAGCATTTCAAGACGAATCTGTCAGGACTAATCGAGCAGTTTAACCTCAGCAGTGCTGACGTTCGCGACCTGAGCGTAGCGGCGCTAATTGCGCAAATGATGGCTTCGGATGGGGATGGTGGTTTCCAATCTCAACTCGTCAATATGCTAGGGATGGCGGGGACGCTCAACTTGGCAGACAAGTCTGTCGGTTCGCTACTAGAGGCTGTGACAGCCAAATAAAAGCTAGGCGTGTGGTTTCGCTTCGGCGGAAGCGCACCGTTGTACCTGTCGCTTGAAACTAGTTCCCTAGCTGGCCTCTACGATGACTGATTCTCTTGGAAGTGGAACTTATGAAGTCCTGCGCGGTCGTCTGCGAGATGCAGCAGACGAATTGCAAAGCCGCTTCGCCGCACTGAATCGACAGCGGAGCGAAGTCTTTGGCAACATCGAGACGCGTCTGGATGGAACGGCTCATGTCTCTACCGCCCACAACTGCATTCCCCGTGATTTGCTTAGCTGCGGTGAATTGGTTGTGTTGGCGTATAACGTGCACTTCGGCCTGAAAACGGAGGTCGAGGTCGGTGACGTATTCAGTCTGTACGAATTGGAAGCCGAGATCGCACATGAGAAACCGCTCGAGTCGGTTTTTGATGAACGATTCTCCCGCGACTTCAAAGAGCTCTATCGCTACTATAAGAACACGACATTCTTACGGTTTGCTACGATCGGACCGTTCGTGTACTTTGTATTCCAAGTCGGCAAGACGACTAACGACATCAAGGCATTCAAGTGGGCCGTCGAGGGCGAAACACTTAAGTACGTCGATAACCGTAGCGACCATGAAGTCAAGCTTCCAGAGCAACACGGTTTTCGCTGGACGCGCACCACGCGGGAACAGCATCGAAGTGGCCTCCACCCACACATCTCGATCGATGATGTCATCTTTGTCGAGTGTGTTGGCGGTGATCTGACTGTCAAAATAGAAGACAGTACTGAGGATGGGGCAGGCATCTATTCCGAGCCCGTCGAAGATCCCGACCAAACACTTGACGATGCTGAGATTCACTATGCTGTGCTCGGCAATCTTATCCTTCTCAAGATGCGTCCCTACCAGGAACGCGAAACTCGCTATTTGGTGTACTGCCGAAAAACGCAGAGTGTCGTGCGAATGGATGGAATCGAAAAGGCCTGTGTATTGCTGCCAGAGGATCACGGCGTGATCTTCGCGGGCGGAGTCTGCTTGCAAACTGGCCAACACAAGGTCTTTGATCACGGCTTGGACAACTTGGTTTTCGAGCGGACGCTCGCATCGCCAAATGGTGAAGACTATCTATACCTATTTACAGACTTAAGCTCAGGGACTTACCTACACCTAAGATACAACGTCATTCGGCAAGAAGTCGACACACCGCTCGTCTGCAATGGACAAGCGTTTTTTGATGATGGAAAGATGACCAGCTTCCGCTGCCAAGAGGCGGCTGCCAAGCATCATGCGCTTCAGATTTGGCAAACGCCGTTCGTTGGCCCCGACTACCAGATGAGCGTCGATACTAATTCGATGCTGTATAAGATCGGAAATCGTGAGCTTGTCCGTGGCATGAGTGAATGCCAGGAATTACTACAGTTGGTTGACAAGGATGACTCTTACGATGAATTGTATGTGGACCTAGCCAAACGCGCGACCGACATTCTGGACGGCTATTTTTGGATTAGTCGGCAAGAGACACAAAACCTCGCCGAACCAATTTCAAAGCTTCGTGATGCAGCCAATGCTGCAATCGAGGAATTCGACAAAGTTGTTCGCGTACGGCGCGAAACGGAAGTGGCGTTGGCCGAAACCCAACAGAGCACAAAACAACTGCTCGCCACGATCGGACGATCGCGATACGACAATGTTGACGAATTCGTCGAAATGTTGGCGAGTATTAGACAAGCTCGCGGAGAGGCAATTGGGCTACGTGAGCGTAAGTACATCGACGACGATGCTGTCGCCCGGATCGAAGAGGAGCTAAGTGAGGCTGCAGACCGGGTTGGCCAGCGGTGTGTGCAGTTCTTGCTGACGCCAGGATCACTCGCGCCCTATCACGAGCGGATTGCTGCCACCCAGGCAAAAATCGATTCGGTAGATTCAGCCACGGAAGGGCGTGAGCTCACCGAGCAAATTGATGCGTCAGGTGAGCAGCTTGAACTGTTGATTGAAGCAATTTCGCAGCTCAAGATCGAAGACCTGACACAGCGCACGGCCATTACAGACGAGACTGGCAATCTACTAGCAGAACTAAATCGTGTCCGCACGAGTTTGAAAGCTCGTGTTCGCGACCTTCTCAGCGGCGAAATGGAGGCGGACTTTGCATCGCAAACGCGTCTTCTTGATCAAGCGGCCACCGGTGCCTTGGAGACAGCAGAAACGCCGGAAAAAGTTGATGAAGCGTTAACTCGGATGATGCTGCAGCTTGAAGAACTGGAGGGGCGTTTTGCCGAATTCGATCAACTACTTGAGCGACTGACCGACAAGCGGCAATCCATCTACGAGGCTTTCGAAACCCGCCGCGCACAACTAGTCGAAGCACGCTCTCGACGAGCGGAGAGTATGGCCGCCGCAGCCCAACGGATTCTACAAGGTATCGCGTCCAAAGCAGGACGTATCGATGATGCGGACAAGCTGCGCAGCTATTTTGTTTCGGACCCGATGGTTGATAAAGTACGCAAAATCGCCGACGACCTAAAAGATTTAGGTGATACGGTTCGCATGGATGACATCCTGAGCCGTTTGCGCACACTCTCGGACGATTCACTGCGCCAACTGCGTGATCGCAACGAATTGTTCACCGGCGGCGAAGGCCAAATTAAGCTTGGCAAGCACTTCTTTAATGTCAACACCCAGCCGGTTGAATTAACGACGGTGGTCAGAGACAAACAACTGCAACTACACCTAACCGGTACACAGTTTTACTCCCCACTCCTCGATTCTAGGCTCGACGGCACGGAAGATCTCTGGAACCAAATTCTCCCTAATGAAAACGATGCATTATATCGTTCGGAGTATCTGGCTTTCGAGTTGACTTCTCAAGCCCTTGCTGAGAATTGGTTGAAAATGGACAGCGAACAGCAACTCGCCTGGATTCGCGAAAAGATGCAAGCTACCCATGATGGTGGATACTCACGGGGCGTGCACGATTCTGACGCGCAGCAGATTCTGAGTTTAGCGTTATCCATGCGTGAACAATTGGGCCTGCTTGTTTACTCGCCGTCAGTACGCGGTCTGGCATGGACGGCGTGGCAACACTGCGTGCCGCAATCCGAACGCGAGGCTACCACTGCTTGGCTCAAGAGCTTGGCCACAGTCGAAAATCTCTTGCCGCAAACGACTGCTTCGTCAATTTATGTTCACCGCCTTCAAGAATTATTGACCGAGTTCGCCAGCGGACTGTTTAGTGAACAAAAGAGTGGCTCACTTGAACAGGGAGCGGCGTTTTTGTTTGAGGTAATCCGGAGTGTCCCCGGCAAATTTGTTGCCAGTGCTCGGGCCCTCGAAACAAGCCAGCAACTTGATGAACACTTGCCGCGCGACCAACGTTTGCAGCTACATCAAGCCATCGAGCAGATCACCGACCAACCACTAGCCGCCTGGGCGATCGCCGTCGACGCAACAGACGGATTTCTGCGCAGTTTGAGGGAGTCGGACGCCCTCGATCCACTTTCAAACTACCGGCTAGAGATTGCAGCTCTACTGCTTTGCGCCGACGAACAGGTTGTACCAGGACCTGATGTTGATGTTGCGAGCTCGATTGAGAATCTGGTAGGAGACCATCCCCGCATCGTAGCCCGATCGCTGCCGCTGCATTACCACGATTTTCAGCAGCGTAATTTGCAGTACAGGGCGGAAATACTGCCGCGGTACAGGCGACTGCGAGAGACGAAACATGAGCTACTAGTTGAATCCGAGGCGGAAATCCGAAGCAGCGAATTCAAACCTCGGGTTCTGAGCAGCTTTGTTCGAAATCGACTCATCAACGAAGTTTACCTGCCACTGATCGGGGATAACCTTGCTAAGCAGATGGGGGCGGCTGGCGACACAAAACGCAGCGATCGCATGGGGCTGCTGCTACTGATCAGTCCACCTGGTTACGGCAAGACAACGTTGATGGAGTATGTGGCCAATCGACTTGGGCTAGTTTTTGTGAAGGTGAACGGGCCTGCATTAGGGCACAACGTCACTTCGCTCGATCCCGCTGAAGCTACGAACGCTTCGGCCCGCGAGGAGGTAAAGCGTATCAATCTCGCGCTAGAGATGGGCGATAACGTGATGTTGTATCTGGATGACATCCAGCATTGCAATCCGGAGTTGCTTCAGAAGTTCATCCCACTCTGCGACGCTACCCGGCGGATCGAAGGCGTTTATCAGGGCGAGCCTCAACAATACGATTTGCGAGGCCGAAAGGTCTGCGTCGTTATGGCTGGCAACCCTTATACCGAAAGCGGTGAACGATTCCAAATCCCGGACATGCTGTCCAATCGGGCTGATGTCTATAACCTGGGCGAGATCATTGGGCAGTCGGCAGAGGCGTTCGAGCTTAGCTACATCGAAAACTGCTTGACCAGTAACCCTGTCTTGCAACCACTAGCTCGTGCATCGTCTACCGATCAACACGCCATTTTCAAAGCAGCACGGCGCGGTAGCCTCGAGGGCCTTGAGCTTGAATCGAATCTGTCTGGCGATGCCCTCAGCGAGATATTCAGCGTGCTGCAAAAACTCTTCGCAGTGCGCGACACGATTCTCAAGGTCAACCGAACCTACATCCAAAGCGCTGGGCAAGCAGATGCCTATCGCACTGAGCCGCCATTCAAACTCCAAGGTAGCTACCGGAATATGAACCGCATTGCAGAGCGGGTAGTACCGGTGATGAACGATGCGGAGTTACAAGAGCTGGTCATCAGCGGTTATGAACAAGATTCGCAAACGCTAACGCGTGACGGCGAGTCGAACATGTTGAAGTTCAAAGAACTGGTGGGGATTTTGACCGAAGCGGAGGCAGAGCGATGGGAGGCGATCAAGTATGCGTACGTTGAAAGTGTTCGCATGCAAGGAGCTGAGGGCGACGATGCGACCGCGCAAGTCCTCCGCAGTCTGGCGGGTCTGCGTGATGGACTCGAGTCCATTCGGCGGACGTTAGCGAGCGCGATTTCGGAAGAAGCTTCGCTGGAAAACCGTGCCGTCATCGAACGTGGAATTACACAAATCAATGGTGGCCTTGAGTCACTCGCGACCGAGATGCGAAGTGCACTTGAAAGCTCCGCGCAACAATTGGTTAAGACTCAGCAAGAAGAACCGGACCGAAAGGTGGTTGTTCAGCACTCAGTGCCCCGCGTTATTACCGACTTGGTCAGAAGCCAATTCCAATTACTGTACGATGGCTTGCGTCCCGCGCTGGAAGCATCCGCAATTAGCTCAAAGCAACTCGAGGCACTGCGTTCATCCTTCGATTCCTGTATGGACAACTACCGCGCACTTCAAGACGACATCGACCAGGCAGCTGGCAGCACGAATCTGACAGACGACGCCACCGAATCGTAATCGAGACGGGTCAAGAATGCGGCCGTTTCGAAATCCGTCTCCGCTTGGCGGTCAGCACCCGAGTAGCAAGGTTCATCCCACTCTTGAGCGTTCCGCCTCACCGAAGCAACCGGCAGCATTTGCCGTCCAAGATCTTGCTCACTCCCTCGATTTAGTGAAACCGGGTAGGTAGGGCAAGCACAGGAGATCTGCCAAACGTTCAATTCTGCTCTAGACCACAACTTTGAGGTAGAAACCAGCGCAGCGACTGGCCAAGGATTGCCGATAGAGTTGCCAAGGGGCGGAAGCTCTCTCCGCCAAATCTAGGAACGATTCAGCTTGGATGCGACGATGCAGAATTTCTTCTTGCCAATGACAGCATTTGGGAGATCTGCCCAGATACCGGTGCGTGTTGCTCTGTTCGTCGTCTCGCTGGTCGGGTGCGCAGCGTTGCTTACAGGGTGTGCTGGCGAACAAGCAAAGCAGGCGCGCCACTACGATGATGACTTTGCCAGCTCAGATGATGTCTCTGAAGATCTGGACCAAGGTTTCGCTGGAGACCTCGCCGGCGAATTTGCCAGCGAGCTCGCTCAGGAACCGCTTGAGGCATCTGCGGATTCTCCATCTAGTTCTGTTCCGCTGGACGAAGCTGGTAGTGAAAGTAAAAGCTTTGGTGACCGGCCTCGCGGTGATGAAGTTTACACCGCTGATCTAGAACGCGGACGTAATGCTGAACCGAAATTCAGCGCTCCAGCGATGGTGGCAGGCGAATCGACCATTTCACCTGGATATTCGCTCCCGAGCGTCGCTCCGACTTCGCCGCCGCCAGGCTTCGCTGAAGGCACTGCTGCGGTCGAACCGTCTGTGCTAAGTCCCGGTTATGAGAATCCGTTGCGTGCCTCGGCATCGCCTTCTGGGACCGGAAACCTACGTAGCGATGCAAGCAATGCTGCCTCCTCGAAGGATGCCGCACGAAATCGATCAGAAGTTGCCTTGGAAAGCACTGGCACGCCGCAGCGTTTCAAAACCACCAGCTCTCTCCCAACCTTAAGAGCCGATGAAACTGCAGTCAGGAGTGCTGAGATCAAAGAGGAGATCGCGGCGTTGCGCGAATCAGCTCCGGTGCAACTTGCCAGCGCTTCGGAACGCAAGGAGCCCAGGCCGGACGTCGTAACGGTATTCTTTGCGACAGACCGTGAGGCAACAGCTGATTTGTTACCCGGCCCGCTACGGTTGTTCGGGCCAGCGGCAGTTGCATGCATTGTGTTCTGCATTCTCGCGATTGCCACTCTGCTCGTTCGTCGTCTAAAGTTCCTGTGGGGACTGGGCGCCTTCTGCGCTGCGGGCATGGGGATTCTTGTTTGTCACACGACTTGGGTCCGCTGGCAACAACTCGATCGCTTGGCGACTAACACGAGCCTTGCATTTGCCACGAGCAGATTCGAGGCCGATGTAGGGCGCTACCCATTGCATTTAGGCCGAGCGAGTCTTTCAATTCCCCCGAATCATCAAAAGGGCAAGATCGAGTCGGTTTCAATATTGCGCGGTGAGCTAGCTGAGTCACCAGACCGACACATTGTCTTGCAAAATGTTCGCATCGAAGAAGACGATACTTGGTTTTCAGAGATCGCTGACCTTACTAGCGTTTCGGCGGGTTCGCGACCGCTCACGGATGGAAACGGCGTTTTCGTTTTTATTCATGGCTACAATGTCCGGTTTGATGACGCGCTCAAACGTACCGCACAGCTATCGAAGGATCTTGGTGTAAAAGGCCCGGCAATCTGCTATTCCTGGCCGTCACTCGGGCAGCTCGCCGGATACACTGCTGACGAATCGACTGTTGCCTGGTCAGCACCGCATCTTGAGCAACTGGTCATGGACTTGCGGGAACGCTCGGGAGTCAAGTCGATCAATATTGTTGCCCACAGCATGGGCAATCGAGCACTGTTGCAAGCGGTTGAGCGAATCGGGATTCGTATGGAGGGTGTAGCTCGCGCCGCACAGCAGTTGGAATTGTCCAATGAGTTTACTCCTCCAAAGGCGATCGACCATCTCGTTATGGCAGCCCCCGATGTCGACTTCGAAACCTTCACATCACGCTATGTTGACCATCTCAATCGGGTTGCGCGAAGGCGAACACTGTATTTTTCCGGTGGCGACAGAGCATTGTGGGTCAGTCAATTCCTACACGGCGGTCAGCGTGTCGGGCTAAAGGGCGCCTACGCCAGCCTACGCGGTATTGAAGCGATCGATATTGGCGAGCAGTCGTTCTTCTCGCTGGGCCACAGTTACTATGGCAGCGAACCTGCCGTGATAGATGACCTGGCTGCTGTGTTGCTAGAAGACAAACGGCCGTCAGATCGGCGTTGGTTACAACATGAAACTGCAGAAAGCAGCGAATACTGGAAGCTTGACCGCGTTCGTCATGCCAAGCTCACCAGCGTTGGTTCGATCCAGCGGTAGCCGGAGTAAAATCAGCGCGTTGCAGTCAGCTGTGTCAAATGTGGCCAGAATTGGTAGATTTCCCGAGGCCTAGGCTGCGCGTGGAATCGCATTGTCCGACAAGGCGAATTCTGGTTTTGCACTTTCTTGAGGACGTTCAAAGCCACCGTGTTTGAGGAAGTCAAGAGACAGGCCAATGGCCGTGTCGCACTTCGGGAGACCGAAGTGTGTACAAGGGATCACACGGTGGTCGCGTTGCTCGGCCAGCCGAGTATTCTCGACACGCACAATAAAGTCCCGGGCAGCCGCAATCACACCAACTTCGACTCCCCGTAGATCGTTGAGTTGATTTACAAAACTGTCCGTTGTTTCACGAATTTGTTCGATGGCAGGCAGTATGCCGCGAAAGGGTCCCAGTGAAACTCGAGTTAGGTGCGAGCCTGCGTTCGGTGGTGCCAGCATTACCATACGGCGAATCTTGTCAATGGATCCATGCTGGATTAGTTGACGAGCGATGATGCCGCCCATGCTGTGAGTCAGAAAGTTGATCGTCCGAACGGTGGTATCTTGTTGGAGGGCGTGAAGCGTATCTTGCAACCGCCGGGCAGTGGTTTCAACACTGCTGCACAGTGTGGGATAGCCCCAGTTGATCGCGCGGTAGCCGACATCAGATAACCTACGGCAGACCTTCTCCATGGAACGTGTTGATGCGAACAATCCGTGAAGCACCACGACTGCATCGTGTGCGGGTTTAGGACTTGAGAATGGAATCGTAGCTGACAATTCGATGCGTCCGGGATGTCAGGTTGTGCGAGGCAGGAATGTAATTTCGATGGGAGGCATGGGAGGCTAGCGAATAAGCTTGATCGTAGCCGGCTGCCCAGCGGAAACTGCTGCATTCTGGAAACTTGGCGGTCCTAGCGATTTTGCAGGTTGCCCAGAAAACCCAAAGGGCTCTTTGGGCACACCAAACGCCGATCGGTTCAGTTGGCCATCATTATTAAGGTCCTGAAACGCAGCTACAGCGAAAGATCCGGTTTGTCTCTCCAGCGTTGCCGAAAGGGATGACTCATTGGCGTCCAGCGTAAAACGTTCCGAAGCTGACTGTGGTGATGGAAACCCGGCCGCGGACTGAAAGACTGCCACCCGCACTGGACCGGCACCTCGTTCAACTCCATTGATCACAAGCTGCGATTTTGGCGCGGCGGGTATATTGGAAGGCTGCTTGGCGTTCTGTAAAGGCGGCGCTCCACGTGCAGCTATCTGTTCGTAGGTAGATTCTTTTTCGGTCATAGTTTGTACCGGGGCCGGAGCCTGATCCGTGGTGACCGCATACCGCATCGTCGGCGCATCCATTGCCGATACCGAAGCGACAGCCAAACCTACAGGGTCGCTAGCCTGGCGACTCTCGTGTGCTTGAGATTGGTACGCCGCTGGTACGGGGTAGTTTGCCTGGGGAGCGTCTGCTGCACCTGTCATTGGGGGGTGGCTCGGATATTCGGGGGTTGTCCCCATTGATCCATGATCCGGAAAACTGCGCCCGGGGTGCATTTGGTCGGAGTGGTAATCTGCCGTGAAGGCGTTGAGATCGTCACGTGTCTCAGAAGCCATCGCCGCAACTGTCCTGCACTCAGTGGCCGGATCGAGTAGATAGGCAGGGTCTTCTGCCTTCGCAGCGAAACCGTTTCGAAGCCAACTCCGTTGCAGTTGGCAACCCATCGCGCTGCACAACAAACACGACCAAGCGGCCAAAGTCCAATTTTGAATTCTCATGGGCTTACACTCCATCGTGTCGCCAATAATCGTGCAGCCAGGCCGAGAACAAACGCCAAACTGGCCAGTATCGCTATCTCAGTCGTTAGGGCAGATAGTGGCAGGTCGAACCAAAACACCTTCTCAAAACCATCTAGCGCCCATCCATTGAATGTGAGCTTTCCCATGCGTTGCATCGATTCGCTCATGATGTAACGCGGAATCATGCTGCCCCCGAGCGCAGACATGCTGAGTACCACGACTACGGAAACACCGTTAAGCTGTGCGCGTGACTTGCAGATTACCGCCAGAAGCATCGCCAGGCTTGCGGCCGAACAACATGTTGGAACACCGATTGCGAGAAACCGCAGGGGGCGTCCAAGTAGGTCGACACCAAATACGAGCTGAGCCCATGAGAACATGATGATGAGCTGGCACAGGCCGAGCAGACAAATGTACAACCACTTTCCTGCCAGCAACTGTCCGATTGAGAGTTCTGAGGCCAGCAGGCGACTAAGTGTGCCCGCCTCGCGTTCTTCTAGTAAGCTTCCACCAGCACCCGTGGCACTGAACAACAGGAACATCACCGCAATCCCGGCTGCATACATCGCAATCTTGGGATTGTGACGATCGAAGCCAAAGACATTTTGATTTTCAAAGCCAAGCTGGTTTGATACCGCAGAGCCAGCCGACGGTGCCGCGTATTTTGCAAAAGCTGCGGCTAGCTGTTCTGGTCCTGCCGTTTGGTCCACTTGTTGTAATGCGTTGTGCCCTGTCGAACGGACACCGTGGCTGGCCGTCACCACTGCAGATCCCGAAGGTGTCGTGGCTGGTTGAAACTCGCCAGCTAGCTGGGTTGCTTGATGTGTGGCAACGCTGTTAGCGACTGCTTCTCCCAAGAGAGCTTTGACGACTTGTGCATGGATTTGATTCGTTCCTTTGTCAAGAATCGCGATAGAAGCGATCTTGTCCGCCTGTTGCGGCGATTGTTCTGGCGCGACTGATAGGATGTTCTGCGTGAATCCTTCTGGGATCATTACAACCAGGTCGGTTTCGGTTCTCGCCAACAGGTCTTTTGCAAGTCGCTGAAGCGTCCAACCGTCCGGTACACGACCACCTCCACGAACCGCTTCAAAATCGCTTTGGTTCTTCAAAGTCGCCACGATTCGCTTTGACAAATCCGAATTGTCTTGATCGACAACTGCAATCGACAACGGAGCAGTGCCGCCACCGACGCCTCGGCTAAAGATCATCGCGAAAATGCTAAAGAACAGAATTGGTACGACAACGATCAGTACTAATTCTTGAGGACTGTTCAGCAATCGTCGGACAGAAATCCACAGGATAGTTGTTGTCATTCTCGCAGCTCCCGGCCCGTAAGGTGCAAGAACACGTTGTGGAGCGTCGGGGAAATCAGCGATACCGACTCCACCTGGGCGCGCTCAATATTCAATCGACTCAGCAATCGCGGCATGTCTCGGGCGACATCTCCAACTGGCCCCCAAGCTTCCAATCCGCCGGCAACCAACGAAAGTGGAGCTGGGACGCGCTGAGGTGGTTGGCTAAAACGGATGTGCATCTGCTGCCCATCGCCTATCGTGCGGCTCACCAGTTCCTCGAAGGTGCCGCTGTCAACGATCTTCCCTGAGTCGATGATCGCGATATGATCACATCGATGCTGCGCTTCATCTAGGTGGTGAGTCGTCAACAGGATACTTGTCCCAAGTTGTAGTAACTGGTCGAGCATCTCATAGATCAATTCGCGGCTTTGCGGATCAACGCCCACGGTGGGTTCATCTAGCAATAGAACCGATGGGCGATGCAGCACGCTGCACGCGATATTCAACCGGCGCTGCATTCCACCGGAGAGTGTACGGACCATCTTGCGACGCTTGTCGTACAACCCTGACCACTGCAACGCTGCTTCAATACGTTCTCGCAACTCACGACCGCGCACCGCGTGCAGGCGACCAAAGACCTTTAAGTTGTCAGTCACTGACAAATCTTCGTAGAGGGCAATCTCCTGCGGAACCGACCCAATTGAATTCACTTGTGAGTCGAAGTTGATTTGGCCAGAGGTCAATTCTTGCTGCCCACCAATACAGCGGACTAGAGTGCTTTTCCCTGCTCCATTGGGACCAAGCAGCCCCAGTAATTCGCCTTCGTAAAGCTCAAGCGAAAGGCAATTGAGTGCTTGCGCGCTTCCATAGGACACACAAGCGCGTTCGACACTTAGAACTGGATTGGCGGGTTGGATCATGGCTAGGTGCGTCAAGGGACGGAACACTTCAGGTCACGATTTAGCCAAAGTCCCTGACCGATGCAATATCGCAATTTGCTAGCAACACTGCCCCCTCAAGGCCCCGCCGTGCATGCGAGCTGCTGTTTGGCGGAGTAGAATAGAGAAGTCGTTCGTTAGTGATCTCCAACGTTAAATCGAGCTATGCCTGCCCGCCTTCCGAAGCAAACTCTTTCGTGCTCCTCCTGCGCGACCACACCGAATCTCCGCATACTCCTTTTTGCTTTTTTCGTGCTGGCCTGTCTCCCCACTTTGCTAGCATCCGAAACTCAACAAAGTGCGTCTCAGGACGTGGCGGCAACACGGGCCACGGTTCGGTTTAATCAAGATGTTCGCCCGATTTTGGCCGACCGTTGTTTTCATTGCCATGGTCCGGACGAGGCAGGGCGAAGAGCTGATCTGAGATTAGACAAGCCAAACGACTCCGATGCCGTTGGATGGGATAGCGTGGTCAGTGACAATTGGGACGAATCCGAGTTGTGGTTGCGTATCGTTTCCGACAACCCCGATGAGCAAATGCCACCGCCGGAGTCCCATAAAGAACGGCTGACTCCTGCAGAGCGACAGGTGGTCGCTGAGTGGCTACAGGCAGGTGCCCCGTTCGAGCAGTTTTGGTCGTTCGCGCCCGTCCAGGCCTACTCGCCACCAAGTTTGAATTCCCCAGAACTGTCGCGCTGGGCAAACTCCCCGATTGATCGGTTTGTTGCTAGCCAATTCGCCGAATCGGGCATATCTCCAACTGAACAAGCGTCACGCCGTACTATCGTTCGGCGGCTGAGCCTGGATCTGACGGGCATACCTCCAACAATGCAGGAGATTGACGCGTTTGTTGGAGATCAATCTCCTACCGCCTACCGTGATTTGGTCGATCGGTTGCTCTCGAGCAAGCGATACGGCGAACACATGGCGAAGTACTGGCTGGACCTGGTCCGCTTCGCAGATACCAACGGTATTCACCACGATCATTTCCGAGAGTTGACTCCCTACCGTGATTGGGTCATTCGATCGTTCAACGACAACCTTCCGTTTGACGAATTCGCCGTTGCGCAGATCGCTGGCGATCTGTTACCCGAACCAACACAAGATCAGCTCATTGGCTCGGGATTCAATCGTTTGCATTTGGTCATCGACCGGGGAACTGCACTGCCGGAAGAAAGTCATACTCGCAACGTTGTGGACCGAGTGACCGCAGTGGGTACAGCCTTTATGGGACTGACGGTTGGATGTGCAGTTTGCCACGATCACAAGTATGATCCGATTTCGCAACGGGATTTTTATCAGCTTTATGCGTTCTTCAATAACATTGATGCGGCTCCTGAAACTCCCGGTCGTGGAATCCATGAACCCGCGTTGCGGCTACCAACCTCCGAACAGACTGCTGCCATTAAGGAATTCGACAGCAAGCTTGCTCAGCTGCGTTCGCTAATCAAAGCCGAGAAAGCGAGACTGGCAGCCGAGCAATCCGACAATCAAGTCGTTGTCACTGCTGGCGAGAAAGGCGAAACGGAAGACAAAGAAAATCCTGAGTCTGCAGCAAACGTGAAGAGTGAGGTTCTGAAGGAGTACGAAGCCAAGTTAAAGTCGCTCACTGCGCAAAAGCGGAACGTTGAAAAAGGCGTACTTACAACGCTGATCATGAAAGAGAGGCC
>DNPC01000087.1 GCA_003501565.1 Planctomycetaceae bacterium
CGGACATCGATTTATCAAAGGTACTCAGTGATGATTCGGACGCCAACTGGCGTGACAGTTCTGGTTTGCGCACGATTTCACTGCGGCAGTTGGATGAACAGCTGTATCAGACAATTGCGGCCGGCGGACGACCCGATGCAGAGTTGATGAACCTGGGCGGGTTGTCGCGTATTTCACTGGTTCACGTTGACGTTGTAGAGCAGGATATTCGTCTGATAGGACCGGCCGGTCAACCGAGTGTTGGTTTTCGGCTGGAAGATTTATCACTGTTGGCATCGCTGGTTCGCGATCAAACCCGACCGCTGGGATGTTCGATCGATCCACAGGAAGCTGGATTGCGCCGGGCACATAACATGTTGGCGAACCCACAGACTGTGAAACTTCTCGCACGCAATCCAAAACGCGTCGTGGACCAGCTCGCCGATGCGGTCGGTCCACATGAAGTAAGCGTATTTGGCATGCCTGCCTCAAGCCCGGCTGCATTGGCTTTGGTTGATGCGGACGAGCATATGAAGAAGGTTGGTTTCGGAAAAGCGCAGGTCAGGCCTGCCGTACGGACGTATTTCCAATGCCTGGATGACGGTGCGGTACCGGCGCAGAGTATGGTTCGATGGTGGTTTGCCTATCGAGATGCATCTATTGGAGTCAACAAAGCGGGCGATACCTTCAAATTGCCCAATGGGTGTGTTGCGGTAATGAGTGAGAAACAGTGGATGACAGCCGTAGGTCGCAAGGCGTCGCAGAATCGGGACCCAGCCGCTGACAAATTTGCGAAAGAGTTCACCGAAAAGTTGCCCGAACTGCGTAAGTCGACACCTGCTTATGCTCGATTGTGTGCGATCTTCGAAACCGCTCTTGCCCTTCAGCTTTCCGTTGATGCTGCAGGTGAACCTTCGCTGGAATCTTGGTTCCCGACGTTGTGTGGGCTCGGCGCTTTAAGCCAAGCTGATCAGCCTGTTCCTAAATCGGTAGATGGACTCACCACTTCGCACAAGCTGCCTAGCGGGACAACCATCGCGGTCGTCAGTGGCGGAGTGCAGATTACGCCTAGTGCGGCTGCCGAACTTGTGAAGGAGTCGAAATTCATGGCCGAATCCGCCCTACCCCGCGAGCCGGAAGTCAAACCGGCCGGGCAGGCCAAGTGGTGGTGGTAGCAGTCCTATGGTCCAACTTCCGGTTGGATACTGTGGCTTGCGTCTGATGAGTAGCCGTGCGCGAGACTAGTGTTAAGCCCAGATTATGCATCTGGTACGTAGGCTGGAACAAGTAAGTGCATCCACGGGGAGGCACTTACGCCGCTAGAGCAGACGTGGTTTCGACCTTGTTAACGGCCTACATGCATAATCCGGGTTATTCGTTTAGCCGTTAACGCTCGTCGGGCGCATCACAAAACGCCAACGACACTCACGGGTGTTGCTCAAGCCGAGTTACGCCGTGATAACAGGAAGCTGCGTCTGTTGGCGGTTGGCCTCGATAGCCTTCACTTCTAGTTCGGGGGCGACTAGGTTGTAGAAAACGTCGCGCTGCCGGGCTTCAAAGCCGAGTTCTTCTATGGCAGCGCGTATTTGGTCGAGCGTTAAGAAGTGGACGGTGCCGGCTTCGGCGACCACATTTTCTTCGATCATCAGGCTGCCCATATCATTGGCACCGTAAAGCATCGCGAGCTGACCGATCTTGAGGCCTTGTGTTACCCAGCTGCTTTGAATGTTCGGGATGTTATCCAGGAACAGTCGAGATACCGCTTGGGTGTGCAGATACTCAAAAGCACTCTTGGGAGAAATGTGGCTCATGTCGGTGTGATCGGGCTGAAATGTCCAGCAGATGAAGGCTGTGAAGCCACCAGTTTCATCCTGCAGTTTCCGCACACGATCGAGGTGTTCAATTCTTTCGCCCAGTGTCTCGATATGGCCAAACATCATCGTAGCGCTGCTGATGCCACCAAGTTCGTGCCAGACTCGCATTACGTCCAGCCAGTCGTCCGTCATGACTTTGCCGCGTGTAATCTCGCTTCGGACACGATCGACCAAGATTTCGGCACCGCCGCCTGGCAAGCTGCCTAGTCCGGCTTCCTTGAGGCGCTTGAGCACCTCGTGGAGCGTCATGTTGTTTACTTTGGTGAAGTGGTAGATCTCGGGAGGGCTAAAGCCGTGAATATTGATACTTGGATACGCGCTGCGAATGTCTTGCAGTAGTTCTTCGTACCAGTCAATTTTGAATTTCGGGTGTAAACCACCCTGCATCAAGATTTGATTGCCGCCCAGCGCTACAGTCTCACCGACCTTTTTCAACAGTTCGTCCCGCGGAAGCACGTAGCCTTCGTCACTTTTGGGGGATCGGTAGAACGCACAAAAATCACAGACAGCGGTGCATATGTTCGTGTAATTAATATTGCGATCGATGTTGTACGTGCGGTAGTTCTCGGGGTGCAACCGCCGCGAAACATCGTCGGCTGCAGAACCGATCGCCGTCAGGTCTTTGCTCTCGAGTAGCGTTAGGGCTTCTTCAGGCGTGATCCGCTCGCCTTCGCGGCATTTGTCAAGGATTGCATTAATCATGTTTGCTGGTCGCCAAAATTGGCTCAAGGGATAACAGGTTCGACCGCTCGGGGAGCAGTCCTTGTTCTGTGGCTAATTTTCGAAAAAGATCAAGTCCACGCAGTTCCGCTTC
>DNPC01000258.1:0-4548 GCA_003501565.1 Planctomycetaceae bacterium
TACTTGACGTACGTATGCTCTCGGCCGAAGGGTGCAGGAACTCCGACGACATAGACTGGGATTGCAAACTTTCGGCATTGACCGATCGTGGTTTCCAATCCGGTGACGTCGTCGCCACGTTCATCTGATACGACGATGAACATAACGTTGCGTTTAGGGCCCAAGCTGCTCGAACCGTTACGGTATCGCTTAAACTTCTCAACACCTTTGTACACCGCCGAAAAGACATGTTCGATTCCAGATTCATCCATTTCAATGGAATCAATGGCTTGACGGATTTCATTGATGTCTGCGGTAGGTTTGTCGTTTAACAGGAAAACCTGCTTGCCGAAGGCGTACAAACTGGTAAGCAACGGTTCTTCGGAAGGCTTGCGGCCCGTTTTCTCTTCGGCGCTCCGCTGTACGATGCCGAGTTCTTCGTAGATGCGATCAAAGCGGTCTCGGATTTCTTGGCGACGTTTCAGAAGGCTTCCAGATTGATCGAAGAACCAAACAACTAGTGTTGGGCGTTCTTCCATCGACCGTAAGATCTCTGCCGTTATTTGGTCAACGGCTCCGTCGGTCCCTGTTGTTCCAACGCCAGTCATGCCTTGCACGGGAAGATCCGCGCGCGTGATGGCAACTGCCTGTTCGATCCGATTCGTTAATTGGACGACCGGTGAGATCTCAGGGCTCATCTCGCTTGGGGCTGACAACTCTGGTAACTCGGCGAGTACCGGTGCTGCGCTCATTGCCATGGTGGAGCCGTCAGTACTATTGGCCCCAATTTCTTCGCTCGGTTGCTCGCTAGGAGCGACATGGTCGAT
This sequence comes from Planctomycetaceae bacterium, assembly GCA_003501565.1. Lineage (GTDB taxonomy): Bacteria > Planctomycetota > Planctomycetia > Pirellulales > Pirellulaceae > Aureliella. Next base: position 807 of record DNPC01000258.1, read on the forward strand.
AATCTCGAACTGGTTATCTTCCGTTGGCTGGATAGCGCTTATCGAAAGAATTTCGGGTTGAGCAACGACTAGCGGCACAACGGCCAGGGCTAGAATCAAGACCGTATGAACCAGGATGCTTAGCATTACTGCCTGCGCGTCTGCCCCAGTTAACTGTTCCCATAAGCTGAGTTGTTCAACGAACTCGCCGTCTTCTTCTTCTTCTTCTTCTCCCGCGTAGTCTGCTTCTACCATGTCGTGGTTTCCAGGCTGACCCGAAATCGTTCGCCGTACAAGCTCCGCACTAGCACCTCGGTCCGCTTCGGCGGCGGGAGCATCTCTGAGTTCCTCATCGAGATTTGAATGGCGTTTCAGCAAATTACTGCCTCAGCACGGAGCAAGTGTCAGCACAGCGAAGGCTGATAAAGTCGAAATTTCGAGATCGAGAAAAGAAGTCAAGTCGAAAAAGCAAGGGTAAGAGCAATATCGCCTTCTTGTTGACAAACCAGGTAGAAAACATGTCGATATTGTCACAAGGCTGATTCGCCTCGTGCAGTTGAATAGCGTGTGAATTGCTCAATTGTACTTCATTCTCGCCCGCATTCTCTTGTGGCCCCCCTGTTTAGCGGGGTGTTTGGCGTAAGTTCGAAGTGATCCGGACCTCCGGGGCTCTCGCTTTAATGCCGCGTAAGCTCGTTTGCTGCTACGGAACTGCAGCTAATTCCGATCCAACGGATTCGAGCCGAATGATCTTTGCATCCGGGATGTGGGCTTGTACCGATTTCAGCGTCCGTAGGTGACAACTAAAGATGACAGTTTGAAGGCTCTTGTCCCAGCTACCGATCGCTTGAATTGCATGACGAAGTCGCGAGTCGTCGAAATTGACGAAACAATCATCCATCAAAACAGGCAACGGTTCGCGCTGATGGCAGTGGTGCGTGATGTAAGCCATTCGCAACGCCAGATAAAGCTGCTCGCGTGTACCGCTGCTCAGACGATCGGGACTCACGGCGCCACCAGATGCTGCAGTTACCGTGAACGAGTCGTTCTTGCCACGCACGTGGTTGACGCCGACGTATCGCCCGCCTGTCAATTGGGCAAGGTACTCACGTGCAAGTCGCAGTAATTCGGGTTCGTTTTCGTCTGCGTAAAGTTCAATGGATTGCTGCAAAATGTGTTTTGCGGTGGTGTACTGAAGCCAGCTAGCAGCATGTTCGACCAGTTCTGCTTTGAGCGACTGGAGTTTCTGACGAGCTTCTGCGGCCACGTGGTTGACCGACAATTGTTCAAATTTCTCTTCCAACGAACCGATTGTCCGATTGGCAATCTCACGTTGGGAGTCGCAGGAGTCGATGGTTTGCTGCAATTGGTGGATTTCACGTTCAAGTTCGCCCGCATCGCAGGCCTGCGCCTCATTCGCGAACGCTTCCACATCTGGCGTTGGTGACAATGCTGCGATTGACTCTCGCAGTCGATCGATCTGGGATTTCAGCTGATCAGCGGTCTCAAGTCGTTGCATCGATTGATGGACAGATCCTGCGTCGGAGTCGCCTAGAACCTCACACAGCGCTGCGATCCGTTTTTCTGCCGCGGTCTTCTTCTTCACAGTCTCAGCATGTTGCTTTTGCACTTGCTCTAGTGTCGCCGACAGCCGCGTCGACTTCTGCTGATGCTGTTGCGATGCTTGGAGCTGCTCCAAGAATAGCTGTGCCTTTCGCGTCGCGGGCAATTTGGGGAGTTGCACGTCCAATGCTGCTTCGATCTCAGCAACTGCACTTTCGAAGGCTTGCTGTTGTTCGCTGATGGCCTCAATGGCTAGTTGGCAGTGCCGATACTCTTGCTCGCTATTTTGAAGGCCGGTGATTGCCTCTAGCAAGAGCTGCACTTCCTCCAGTGGGTGCTGCGATGTGATCGGAAGCGTCTGCAACCAGTTCGCATATTCTTCTAAGATCGACGCCTTTTGATCGGAGAGAGCCTCAATTTCTGCGGTTAGTCGTCCGCACTCCGTCCGTCGCTGCTTTAATTCTGCTTCACGCTCTTTTGACTGTTTAAACTCGTTTTTCCAGTCCAATAGCTGCTGGGACAGCCATTCGGATGGACAGGCGGCCGGGAGTGCTGTGGGCCAGAGGTCAGCCAACCCGTCACGGCTGTCGTTAATCAGGCTTTGCTGGAGATAGAGCTGCTGACGCTGTTGCTGTAATTGCGCTGACATGCTCTGCCACTGAGTTGCATCGGCGCACCAACGTCGCAGTTGCTTAACGCTCATTTCCCTGAGATTGAGGCCATCGAAATGTTCTTTGGCTTGTGCAGTGAGCAGCTCGGAGCGTGCCGCCAGCAATTTCAATTGTTCTTCATCAGCTGCAATCTCTTCTTCGCATTTTTCGAGTGAGTCCTTCAGCAAAGCTTGTTCGGCGAAGGATTCTGAGCACCGAAGCAACTGCTCGTGCAGGGTGTCTAATGAACCGGCGAGCTGTTCGAGTTGTGTTAGCCGCGAGTGCTGGAGCGTGGTTGAAATGCTTGACGCGATCAGAGGTTGCGTTAATTCGTCCAACCACTGGCGAGTGATCTCATCTCTCGAGTTCCTCAGTTCATTCCATTGTGTCAACAGCTGGTTGTCGTGGGGGCGAATTGTGCGCGAGATCTTCGCCAGAAGCTCCGATTTGGTCTTGAGGGTTTTATCGAGCCCACGGCGGCGAGCATGATGTTCTTGCTGAATTTGTTCTAAGGCTTCATCGATTTCGGCCAATTCCTCGTCGGTCGGCAAGACGCGGTTGGTGAGCAAGCCAAGTCCTGCGGTGCTTTGCGATTCAAGCCCACGCAGCGTGCGACGCTCCAGTTCACGAAACTGGTTTGACTCCTCCAGTTGCTTCACTTGGGTAGCAAGCTCGTTGAGCTTCTGCTGGCGGTCGAGAAGTGTTTCCACGGCGGGTTCGATCTCGAGCAGGTCGTTTTCGTCGAGCGTCGGTTGTGACTCTTGTTCAGATGGACTGCGTTCGGATAGTGCTTCAAGTCGGGCATGCATCGTAAGCAGCTTCTGCTCGGTAGCAGCTTTCTGCTTGGCTAATTCAGTCATCCGACGCGCATCAGTTTCAGGTATTGCAAGCGATTCAACTTCGGCGTTTGAGGCCGCGAGCTTGAGCGTTTGCAAGTATTTGCGTCGGTCAGATTGAGCTTTGTCGAGTCGGTTCTGCAGGTCGCCTAACTGCCCAAGTTTTTCCTCGATAACGGCAGCTTCGTTGCCGACCAATTGGATTGAATTCTCATGTCCTGAGAATCGTTTGTGGTCATCAAATTGATTGAGCTCGCCTTTCAAAGTTGCGATCTTCGTGGCTGTCTCGGTGGCTAAGCTGTCCAGTTCATTGCGCTGTCGATTCAGCTCGGACCAGTTTGCGAGAGCTTTAGCATCGACGTCGCTTGGTATGTCAATGCGCTGCAACTGTTGCTCAAGTTCTCTCAGCCGGCGACACAAGGGTTGCGCCTTGAGGAACCGTTCGGCTTGCGAGCGACGCTTAAGGGCAGCGGACTGTTTCTCGCGCAGTTCCAATGCCTCGGCCTGATGCTGCGCCATTTGCGAACGCAGATTCTCGACAGCGCTCGGCGTAAGCTGACTTTGCCTGAGTTCTTCTCGCGCGTCTTGGATCTTGCGGAGCAACAAATTGATTGGGCGTTTCGAAGCGCGAGGGGAGAATAGTTGATCTGCGGTGTCGGTCAACGAACCCTGCAGTGTCTCCAGACGCGTGATTCCACCAATCCCGCCGCCCGA
>DNPC01000258.1:4602-8543 GCA_003501565.1 Planctomycetaceae bacterium
TCCCGCCGCCCGCCAAGGCGTGCGTTAGCGGTGCGGTCCGCAGCGCCTCTTCGCCACGCCGTAGTTCGTCCAATGAAAAACCGAAGAGCGTCTGATACTCACTCAGCGAAAGATTGCACAGCAGGTGATTGAGCGTATCCGATGAGACAGGCGAACCATCCACTGTTGCAGTAATCGTATCTTCACGTCCCTTTCGGCGCGAAAAAACCACTTCGCGTCCATCGGCGGTAACCAGCTTAGCTGCGCCGTTCATCGGTTGCCCAGTCAGGTACGGCGTCCGCAGCTCGAATCCATACAGGGTTTGCCGAATACCGTTAAGAGCTGTCGTCTTGCCGCTCTCATTTTCCCCATAAATGAGAACAACTGGGGCCCCCTCGAGCTCGAGTCGTCGGTGAGCATATGCACCAAAGTTGTCCAGAGTCACTTCATGTAGTTTCACTGTGCCGCTCCTGTGGCTGTCTCCCCTGATGACTCTGCAGCAGGGGCTTCAGGTTGAGTCAGCCGTGCTACTAGTAGATCTTCGGCTCGATCGACCAACTCGAATAGGCGGCCTTTCTCGGCGAAGTCCAGGTCTTCGCCAGAAAGCAATTCTGCATCCATCTTTTTGAGCATCGAATCCAGCTCTGCTTTTAAAGCCGCCTGTGCGATTTCGTTTTCCTTCAAGGCTTTGGAAACGCGTTCGATGTAGCCGAGTGGTTGAACGATCGAATCGTTGTCAAAAGTTGCCAACGGACGTGAATTGACTTTGATCTTCTCAAGCCAAACCGAGCCCAAGCGTGTCATCCGGTCGGCTAATACCTCCGACAGACTTTCGATCACGCCTGGCGTGGTAAGTTGGCTGTGGATGGGAGTGGCATCGCACAGCGAGACTCGGATAGCCAGATTGACTCCGGGGTTATCGCAAGTAAGTCGTTCAACCGAGTTGAGTACCAGTTCTTCGACATCGCCAAGTACTCTAGCGCTTGCTAGTGATACTTCCATCGAGAACCAGCGGACGGAGTCAGTTGGTACAAATTCTACCGATGCAAGTTGGCCGTCTGTCACGGTCACCAAGTGGCAACCCTTGGGGCCTGTTTCGCGAATGTTCCGTCCTTGTGTGCAGCCGCTATAACCGATGTAGGTTCTGTCACTGAGCGATTCTGCGCTGCGAGCATGGATGTGGCCGAGCGCCCAGTAGTCGTAGCTCTTCGACTCAAGCACATTCGTCGAAGTGGGGGCATATGTGTCGTGCTGCGAACTGCCGCCCAGCGAGGTGTGGAGTATCCCGATATTGAACAGACCATCCCGCGCTGGCGGGTACCCGGCGGCCAGGTCTTCCGTGGTCGCGCGGGCGGCAAAGCTCTGCCCATGAATCGCTAAACCAGCACTTGGCAATTCAAGTGTTTCGGCTGTGGCGGCACCAAACTCGGTGATTCCCTCGCCCCAACTTATGACGCGATGAGCGCTACTAAGGGCGTCGTGATTGCCGCGAATCAATACAACAGCTATTCCGGCTCGAACCAATTGTCTAAGCTGGCTTTCGACCCAAATGCATGGACTTGCATCCTCCACTGGGCCATCGAACAGATCGCCTGCGATGACCACGGCAGCCACGTTGTGCTGGAGAGCCGCCGAAATGACTCGTTCTAAACTCAGCCTGGTTGCTGAGCGAAGTTGTTCGGCAGTCTTTGCATCGACCCGTCGCAAGTGCGTGAGCGGGCTATCGAGATGAATGTCTGCTGCGTGAATAAACTTTGTTTCCATCTTCTGTTTGTGCTTCCTGCGATCCAGCGTTTTTATCAGTTATTCCCGTCAACTATTCCGAGTTCTCCACGGCAATTAAAAGGGCAGCATCGCACTGTCTTGCTTCGCGACAGTGGGTTCATTTCTGGGGGCCGGCGCCGACTGAGCAGAGTCGACGCGCAGCAGATCACCGGTTTTTAGCATCACGAGGTAGGTATCAACATGTTGCATGTCAATATTGAACAGACGTGACACTGCGGCGGCATAAATTTCCATCTGCTGACGGTGGTACTCAATTCTCTCGTTGCTCCACAGCAGGGTCATCCGTTCATCGTAGCTGTCGGTCTTGTAGTCGAATATCTCGGCGGAAACAGGTTTGCCGTTGCGATAGCAAACTGCCAGACGATCGATCGTACCGGTGATGAAGCGATCATCGGAGACCAGATTCAGCGGGCGTTCATTGTCAACTTCGACCCGCATTGCCCCAGGTTCTATGTTGGTGGATTGATAACGATTACGTGAGAGAATCTGGCGCACAACTGGAAGATCGAGCATCCGCTCAAATTGCTCTATTGCGGCCCGAATACTGACGTGGCGTAGTTGTTCCGGCGGGATGGTCTGTTGGGCAAGTAGCCTGAGTCTTTCGCGGTCCAGCTTGTAATCTTCCAGCCAGACGATTTGCTCAAAGAAGCTATGGAACAGTTCACCATATGTGGCTCCAACGCTACCAGAAATACTCATCGCATCGGCCAATCGCGTGAGGTCTTTCTGCCGAGCAGTCGATGGTCCAGTGATTCGAAGTGATCGAGCGGGAGCAGAACCGGCATCGCGAAGTAATTGAATACTATTTCGTTCGGCACTGGCGAGTGGTTTGTGGTCGCTTTGTTTCTCCGAAGGCAAGCTCTTGAACCAATCCGGTGAACCAGATTCGTAGAGAACGGCAAGCTCCTTGGCCTGTTCTTCGCCATCGCTTAGCGTTGATTGGAGCAACGAGCCGAATTCAGCTTGCTTGCGCGACGAAGGGCGGGCGTACATGTAGAGTCCACGCCGGGCGCGGGTCATGGCGACATACAACATACAAAGCGCTTCCGCGGTGCCGCGCTCGCGGCTCTTGGCAAATGCCGCCTGCCAATCGTTGGGTAGTTTGGACTGAAGATTTGCATTCATGTAGCGCAGGACGCCATCCGGGGGTGTTTCAGCACCCTGTCCACGCAGAACGAATGTCGGGGTGCTGGACGATAGACTAACGGACAGATCCGGCAGAAAGACCGCATCAAATTCAAGTCCCTTGCTCATGTGAATGGTCATGACCTTGACCTGCGCAGCGGTGGGTAGCGCTACCCGCGTCCGAAGCACGGCCTCTTCAAAGTCACGCAAACGCCCGCCGCCGGATTGTTCGAACTCATGTGCTAAATCGATCAATTGCCGAAGGCGTTGTTGATCCCACCAGGAGAGCTCCCCTGATAGCAAGTCTGCGACGCTGTGCAGCCAGGCAGCTAGCCCCGATCGACTTACTTGCTGACGAATCCACAATGCAAGCCCGGCCACTTCGTTACTTTCAAATGGGAAAGAAGAAGCTAGCGGTGAGCTGTATACGTGGAATACGCAGGTCCTGTCACCGGGATGATCAGCCAAATGAATGAGCGAAAGAACTAATTGAACCGCCGCCGAGTCAGTTAGCGTGTTGCCTCCATCTTGACTGGCGGCAACGCCACGTGACCGCAACAAGGCGATCATGCGGGCGACATCCAGGTTGGTGCGGAATAGAACTCCGATGCTGGCTGATGTTTTTCGGCTCAGTTCGGCGATTTCGTCGGCCGCAAAGGCTAACGTAAGCTCCTTTTTCTCTTCGCCGGTTAGATCGTAGCCGACCTTCGGCGTATTTTTGAGACAAGCGTACCCATCCAGCTCCTGGCGAGCAGTCTGATGCTCGGGGAACGATTTTGACCATAGCTTGGCGACATTGTTGCAGTCGCCAAAATTCGGGTGATCGCTCAACGACTTGAAAACGCGGTTTACAGTTTGGACAATCTCGGGGCTACTTCGGTAGCTAGTTTGTAGGCTCCTTAATTGCACTCCTTGGACTGAATCTTCGACAGAATCGAATATCTCCGCGACCCCGCCCCGCCAGCCGTAAATGGCTTGCTTGGTATCTCCGACGCAAAAGAATGATCCGTGGGGGCTGGTTGACGGGGGGGCACTGAGCATGTTGGCAATTG
>DNPC01000491.1 GCA_003501565.1 Planctomycetaceae bacterium
CCCCTACGGGACTCGAACCCGTGTTACCGCCGTGAAAGGGCGGTGTCCTAGACCGCTAGACGAAGGGGCCGTTGGCCGATTGCAAACCGTGCCTTGATCTCATTAAGAGACTGCCGGGCAATCCACCTCGCAAGAAGGCAAGGTTTTATCAGTAGGCTACCAACCGGTCAAGGCTTACTGAAGCAAAGTTCGGCCAGCACCGTGACACCGATCTACCCGAATCCGCCAAGAGAAGAAGTGTTTGATGGAGAACTGAAATTTCTGCGTCAAAATCGTCAAAAATTCATTGCAACGACAGCACGGATCGGGTTTAATCCGAGGAACTCGTCCCAGTATTTGCGGAGTCGCCCTCCTCATGCCGCATAATCGCATCGTAGACTTCTCGACGATGAACGGGCACTTCTCGCGGTGCTTCGACTCCCAGTCGAACTTTGTCACCTCGAATTTCAACGACCACGATGGTAATGTCGTTGTTTATGACGATGCTCTCGTTCTTTTTACGCGACAGTACTAACATCGGCCCCTTCCCTTGGTACAAATGGCCATCAACCGATTCCCTTCGTCGAGCATCGGCAACCTGGACGAGTTTGGGTCAAATACCTCATTCCAGCGATCTTCGGTAAATTTCTCTACACTCACTCTACGCACAATGTAGCGCGAGTCAAGAAAACCCGTCGTCTGCAACGCCCATTTTGTAGCTTTTTGTAGCTATAAAGTATAAAAGTCAACCCCCTCGGCAAGCGAAATCTACCCTATCCGCATATTCTCACATTCGAGGGGCGCAACGACTTGAAAAGTGAAGCAGCCAATGACATGCAACCGTATGCTGCGGCACCAACATTTGTACAGTATTTTGTACACTTCATCGTGGCTTGCCTATTGGCGGCTCAAATGGCGCCTGCCGTCAACGAGTCGCACTATATCCCCAAGGCGCGTCACGTATGGGATTCGACCTTCGCCCCCCACGACTTCTTCCTGCAGTCACACGACTCGCATTACCTAGCTAGCTGGTCAGCTGGATTACCTGCGACGCTGCTTGGATTTGTGACAACCACATGGCTAGGAAGGTTCGCAAGTTGGCTATTGATGGCGATCGCTTGGGTGCACCTAATGCGGGCTGTGAGAATGCCAGCCCTGCTGAGCCCCTTTGTTTTTGCGTTTTGGCATGTGGCAGTGACGCTTGGGCATTGGTCAGGCGAATGGGCTCTAGGTGGTTTTGAGGCAAAATCGATTGCTTACCCGTTCGTTTTCTTGGGCTTGTCTGCAGTAGTTCGCGACCATTGGCAAAAGGCGTGGATCTATCTTGCGATCGCCGTTGCCTGGCATCCTCTGGCCGGTGGATGGGCGGGAATGAGCGTCGGGATCTACTGGCTGTTTCTGCCCGAATTGCGTCGCCGCATGGCCGAACAATGGCTTGCATTTGTAGTCGCAATTGCAATCGGACTGATCGGAGTGTTACCGGCAGCGATGGGTTTGGCCGGCGAGAATCTGGATGGTAAGGTCGTTGCCTCGCAGGTACACGTGTATTTTCGCCTCCCCCACCACCTGTGCCCACAGGCATTCATACCGCTGCGACACTGGTCGGCAACCGTGACCTTGCTGGTCTTTATTGCTGCCGCCGGTTGGTATGGTCTGGCGTCGCGCACAGGCAGAGCACAAGCTGATGTGGCCCGTGATCGAAGTTCAAGTCCAGAACGACTCGGGGCAATTGCCGCGATCGCAATCACGTTTGCCGTCATTGGCTTGGCAATTGACCTACTCATGTCGGAACGAATGCCGTCGACTGCGTCCAATCTGCTTCGATTCTATTGGTTTCGCTGGGCGGACATCTCCGTTCCGTTGGCGGGCAGTGTTCTGCTGTGGCTAGCAGCCGCGGGGTTTCCGGATTCACCGGACTGCTCTGGAATCAATGTCATTCGTGCACGTCCGCTACACCTTGTACCACTAGTACTCGCTGCAACGATGGGCGCGACTTACGTAGTGGCTGTCGTGAATGCTTCAACGATTCCAGTTGCGGATAAATTGGTAGTCGAGACGACGGGGCCAATTTCCAAGAAAACCGATCGCTATCAGGACTGGCTGGCTGTATGTGCGTGGATACGCGAAAACACGCCAGAAGATTCGCTGTGGCTGACACCGAAATACCAGCAATCTTTCAAGTGGCATGCTCAGCGTGCGGAAGTAGTCTGCTGGAAAGACGTTCCCCAAGACAACCAATCGGTACACCAGTGGTTTGAACGAATCACTGCATGCGAGCCGCCTCGGGACTCTAGAGGCGTCGTTAGAGGTTGGACTGAGGCAGAAATCGTCCGTCTGGCTGACAAGTACGATTTTGAGTGGATTTTGGTAGACCGAACGATTCAAGACAAACCGATTTTGGAAGTTGCTTACCCAAGCAATGATGGTCTCAAATACATCGCAAATAGTTCATTCGCGGTACTTCGTCTACGCCCATCGATTCGAGCCGCGCTCACCGCCAAATTGATCAAAGGCAATGACGAGTGACCGTCGGCCTCTGCTCTCGTGACATCGGGTTCAGTGGTCGGTCACTACTGTCTAGCAGCAATAACGTCTAGCGACGGGGCCGGTTCGTGTGAGAAAGAGACTGAGAGCTGACGCCAGAACAGACAACTGAACCACAGAAAGGTCGCGCCCGCTGGCGAAGGTGCCGGCAGCACTCCATCGACGAGTCCCGCGACCACCAGACACATCACGCAGCCGTCGATTTCGGAGCAGGGCATGAAAATCACACCTGCCAGCAGGACCAGTATCGTGCCAACTACGATGAAACCGTTGAATATGCCGCTGTAAAGCATCGCATTCAAAACCATGTTATGACCATGGTAACTGTGATCTTCCATCACGAATCTTGCGGTGCAATAGCCGTATCCGGTTAGCGGCCTTTGCTGAATAAATTCAATGGCCGCAGGCCAAATCTCCGTGCGTCCCGTGCCTGTCATTAGCTCGCTGGTCGAGCCACTCTTCGTCAATTTGGCGGCCAAGTCTTCGATTTGCCAATCAAGTTTCCCAGTACCGAGTGCAGCCAGAATCAAGAGAGTGATTACTGCGAAACCGAATAAGAATACAACGATGTTGCCACGCGAAAGCATGTGGTTGCGCAGCACGACAACAGCACCGATGCACCCGGCAACCATGGCCGTTCTGCTGTAGCAAGTAACCAGGGTAACGATTGCTAGTAGCACGACCAACAATGTAAATACCCCTGAGACTTGTTGCTTGGTGTACAGTCCCAGAGCCAGCAATGCCGCTAGCGCAGCCAGCAACCCCAACTCGTTGGGGTGTGCTAGGCCTCCCATTCGCTCAATAACTGTCGTTTCCGTTACTTGTTCAGCAAAAACGCCGACCTGCGGAACGAACAAATAGGCAACCCACGAGGCGACGATGAACAGAACTAGGCCGAAAAGTGCTGTTAACAAGAACGTGCGGGCGCCTAGCGTGCGAATTGCAGCGGGTATAAACAGCAGAACCCCAGTCAATGACGCCAGCGCAGCGAGGCTGTAGGTCACATCGACGCTCATCGGGAGCGTCAAGAAATTGATGGCTACGGTAGCCGTCGCCAAGATCCCCGGCCAGATGAAAAACTCGCGTGCAGTCCGAGGAAATAAGCAAGCCATTCCGTAAAGGCCTGCAGCCAGACAAATCGCCAAGCGCAAGATGATTTGCCAGTGTACGCTGAATTCATCAGCCCCGGTATCGCCACGGAAATCTGCGGCGTTAATGAAAACGATCGCGAGCACTAACACTCGAACCAAGAGCGATTCTGCAGGCGGACTGGCAACGGCAATTGAGTCGAACGGAATTCTGCCGAACGAGTCTTTAGGAACGCTCGCGGTAGACATCGTCACCTATTTCGCTTTCCGCAATGCATCTGCACCGTCCTGATCATCGTCACTCGAGTTGTCAGGTGTATCCGCTGCTCTTTCGTCTAGCCGTGGCTCGGTGGGAGCAGTCTCAGTGTGTGCCGTACCAAGCCGCTGCTGTCGCGACTCCAGTGCCTCGGGGTGTTCGAGAATATCTCGGGAATCCTGCAGACGCCGCAAGTATGCTTCACGCTCTGCCCTGCGGATCACGCTCAGTTCGCGAGCATTGCGGCCATAATCGCTGAGTATCGCCACCATTGCGCCACACACCACAGAAAAACACGCGCCGACCAACGCTAACAGGCTACGCCTCGGGCTGACATGGCGATAGCGAATGGTTGGTGCTCCCACAACCGAGACGTTGGACAGAGCGTTTTCATCCAATGCAGCATTGATTCGTGATTCCTCGAGCTTGCTGGCATACCGCATGTAGTTGTCTCGGGCAACCGTGATCTGCCGCTCCAAGTCTTGCGAATCGACCTCGAGCTGATTGAGGCTAGCAAGCTGGCTGAGCAGGCCATCACGCTGCTTCTCAAGGGCAGCCTGTTTCGCGCGAAGTGCAGCCACCGACGACTGGGCCGTCAACGCTTCATTTTCCAGTTTTTGACGCACCGGATTGATCGCAAGAACACTCTGCTCACGTTCCTTTGGTTGTTCAGACGCAATCTGCCGCGCGTCGCGAAGCTGCTCCCGGACTCGTTGAAGTCGAGGGTCAGTAGAAACGTATTTCGAAGCTAGTTCCTTTTCCTGGATCTCCAGCTCATACAACCGATTTCGCATGGAGTCAGAAGCGTTCGATGCGATTCCGCTAGTGCGTTGGGATACGATTTCACCTTTGAGATTCTGCATGCTTGCCTTCAGTTCGCTCACCCTGGCAAGCATCGCATCCAGTTCGGCATCGGTCGCAATCTGCATCTTGCGTACATCGGTAAGTGCGGTTTGCAATTCTTCTTGTTTGCCGCGGACGGTTACGATGTCGTTCTCATTCTTCGTTTGACGAAGCTCATCCTCTGATGCTGCGACCAGTTCTTGTTGCTGGTCAAACTGATTGTCAAAGAACTCAAGTGCACCTTGGCTTTGATAGGCGGCGATGTGCATATTCCGATAGTTGCGTATTACCGATTCAACGACCAGTTGTGCTAGTCGCGGCTCTCGAGCCCGGTACTCTACCGAGATTGTCGTCGACCGTTTCGGCGATTCAATTCGCAGGTTTTCGCCCACTTCGTTGATGGCTAGCTCGTAGCGCTTCCGCATTTCTGCGTCAAAATCGACGGCGTCGGCTGGTTGTGCCATTGTTTCAGCCTCGACCTCACTATCCGCAGCCACCTGCCCAGGTCCGGTGACTTGTTCCGAAGACGCTTCACCGTCAGATGACGCATCTAGGCCAAGGGCGTCTGATGCTGGTGCCGGTCGAATTTCCGGCATGTTCGTTTCACCATCAACTTGACTGACAAAGGGACCTGTTAAGCCCGAAATCGTATCTGAAACGGCTTCCAAATTGCGTTCAAGCCAAGCGTACTTCCGCAATATGCGTTCAGATCCGATGTCGTCGACAACGCGCTGGGCTAGCGTTCGACTTTCGAGTAGATCGATAATCGAATTCATTTCAGTTTCACGAGACTCTTGGATTGCGATGGTTTGCCCGACCGTTGCAGGGTCCATGCTCGCACTACCGCGTCCAAGTCGAACGAACAGCTTTGCTTCCGATTGATAGCGTTTGGGGTACAGAATGATGCCGGCAATTACTAGCACGAACATCAACACACTGACTAGGATGGCTCGCCATTTGTAGCGAAAGATCGAGCTGAGAATGTCCAGCAGTGTGATAGGGCTTTCGTAACTCTGATAGCGCATTTTCTGTCTGCTTCGCTCCCATAGGTGGCAATTGCTGTAGCCATTAGCAGGCATTACCCTGCAACTGAAATCATGTCGTCCGCGGCACAATCCAAGCCCGCCCACCACTCCCCAGGGGGTGACCTGCACTTCGTGGACGCAACCGAGGCTCAGCGACTTTCGCCATTGCTGAGCAATCTGTGCTGGCAATCTGAGCTGGACAATCTGATTCAGCTTTTAGCCTAATCAAATTGGTCTTTTTCACCACTGTCCGCGTGATGTTGTTGGGGGGCAGATGGTGATCGAGGCGGAATCGCCCGCATTTTCCGAATGATCAATGCGAAGCTTCCTCGCTTTGCTCACCGGGCTCCCCCACTTTGGCCGTACTAATTCCACAGGTTGACCTTGAGGCGCAATCGCCAAATCGGCTAGCAACAACATTGGGATGTCTGCGCCCGCATTTCCTATGCTTCACCATTGGGATTCCCTATGGGAAAACTCAGTGAGGTAGATGCTCGTGGCCTGCGTGCATTTGGGGTTAGGACGCACTCCCGTTCGCTGATGCAGTTCCTTATCCGAGGGAAAACGGGGCGCATTGGAATGAGCAGCAGACTGACATCGACCGTAACAAGTCAATCAAGAGGTGCATGGATGGCACGCAGAACTCGATTCTTTTCAAGTAGCGTGTGGCGTGTTTTCGCTATCGTATTGCCCGCATTGTTTGCTAACGCTGGCCATTCGGCTGAGCCGCTGGACCGGCGACCTTCCGAGCAGGCTACTCCGGGTGAAACCGTCTACGTACGAATTGCGCGCGGTCAATTGCGCAGCGGTCCATCGGAAGACTATTATCCGACCGGTAAAATCGCGCCCGGTGCAAAGCTCGAAGCTTTTCATGAGACGCCGGACGGATGGCTGGCCGTGCGACCAACAGAAGACAGTTTTAGTTGGGTGCCCGCCAAGCAAGCTTACATGTTGCCGGGTGGCAGAGAGATCGAGATTACTGTTTCCAACGCGGTCAGCTGGATAGGCTCGGCGATCGAGAGTCCGAAGCAATTCCGCTGGCAAGCAAGACTCCACAAAGGTGAGCAACTTAGGCTGCTTGGCGAAGCGACCATCAAAGATGCAGACGGCAAACCGATGCTATGGTACAGAGTTGCTCCGCCAGCGGGAGAATTTCGGTGGATCCAAGCCGACGCGATCAGTCGGAAACCGGTCGTTGTAGTCCATAGCGACGATGTAGTCCGCCCGGCTAGTCATAATTCGGAAGCCGCAACGAGCCGGCCAGCAGTAACTACAGCTCAACATACATCTGTCGTTGAAACGTTACCGATGCAGCAAGGTACGTCACCGGCTCAGACTGGGGACGGCGAGTCGGTCACGGGCGAACTTGTCGAACCATCGGGACAGCCAGCAACCAGCCAAATTAATGAACCGTTTGAGAACGAATACTACGGTCCTGGCGACGTGTTCTATGAGGGAGAAATTGTCGACGGTCAAATCGTCGGCCCGTTCGCCGATGGTGAGATTTTCGAAGGGGAAGTCATTGATGGTCAGATCGTGGAAGGTCCGATTTATCACGGTGATGTGATTGCCCCAACGCCCGCCGGACCAGCAGGCCACTTCGCTGGCTGGCATGCCCTTGAGTTTACCGATCAAGGGATGTTCATGCCCTGGATCGCAAAGCTATTCAATCGCCAGCCACAACACGACCCCCTCGCGCATGACCCGTTCAGCCTCGAACCGATTCCGCCACGTGCTACGAGCGGGCCTCCGCCCGTGCCCAACCAGGCGGTTCATGAAGTAGTTCACCCACACCCATACGCGGCTGGTTCCCATTTGCACAGCGTTCCGGGTGGATATGCAGCAAGGAATCGACCGTGGCGTGACCCTCGGACATTGCGTCAGCAACGAAGCGGTGCAATCTTGCCGCCTCCAGGGGAACGAAACCTGTTCAATTCGCCGTTGGAAGAAGCCCCCAGGGTGGCACCCGAACCGACGAACGGCTCCGGCGAAACTCAAGGCGGCGAGGCAGGCACCGACGAAGCCTATTTCAATCCGCGGCGAGGCGGTCCCCTGGCAGCGGCTACAGGCAGAATCGACGCGGTCCGTAGTGCGCTGCGTGATACGCTCCGAAAGTATCAATCTACTGGCGAACTGAATTCTGAGTCAGCCCCTGGAGAAAAACCGAACTCCGGAGGCGGTCTATTGCAACGTCTTCGAGGGCAAAGTCCCTACGGTGATGCCACCAGCCCCAGCAATGCCAACGATCCCAGTGACGTGAATTGGTACGGAGTTTCTGGGGACAGTGCTAGTTACCTGGATCGGAGTCGCTCCAGTGGTGCTAGCCACCTGGCCTCACACCGACATTCCCGAGCAACGCTGCCTACGACCGAAGAGTTGTTGATCGAACTGAGCGAACAAGTCTCACGACCAATCGAGCAATGGGATCTACAACCGTTGGTGGCACGCGTGCAACTAGTCATTGATGATGGTGCGACAGCGATCCAGCGCGGCGAAGCACGCCTGTTGCTTGAGCGCGTGGCTGAATTCGAGCGTCTGCAGCGTCAAAGTGGACTGCAACCACGCCTATCAACTGCAAAACTTGATCGGTCCAGCGGTGCAAATCTCGGCCGCCCTGGTGCAACATCAGCCTCCTTGGCGAGCGCAACGCGCGTGGTGGGGTCTTCCGGGTCGAGCGTACCCACGGCACGTTCGGCCGAACTCCAAGCCAAGTATGATGCCACTGGCTGGCTCGTTCACGTTCACGGTTCAGCCGCCGGCAAGCCGAACTATGCGTTAACGGATTCCGCGGGACAAATTCTGGCTTACGTTACGCCGATTCCCGGCATGAACTTTGACGCCTATTTGAACAAACCCGTCGGAGTCAACGGAAAACGTGGCTTTCTTCCACATCTCCAAGCCTCTCACATCCAAGGTGAGAGAATCCATGAAATTCGTTGATTGTGACGCCCCCGCCAACAGATGAACTGTTCCGAGGGTCGTCCAGCTACGATCAAATCTTTTCAGCGAGCGATCGCCTCTAACCACTTTGACGGTCCAGCTATAGTTCTACCGACCGGCCCGGGGCGCACATCTCGGTCATCGAGCCCGGATCGTAAGTAGTTCACAGCGTAGTCAGCGGTCTCTGATCTTTTGAGCCTGGGGCTCGTCTTCGCCCGCGCTGCCGCTCCGAATTTGCCGCCTAAGCTGCGTGTCGCTGCTTAGGCTGTGTGTCGCTACCAAGATTGACGTTATGGTCGCAAAGTGTTGTTACGCTGCTTGAGCGATCGCACCATAAGAACAAATCCATGAGCACAGACTTGCTTAGCGCCGATGAGATTGAAGAACTCTATACGATTCTCTCGAGGGAAATGCCAGGACGATCCGACCAGGCGAAGGGACCTAAGCGGCAACCAAGTCCATTCCGGTCATGTATTTCGTGCATGTTATCTGCCCAATCGCGCGATGAAAACACCGCGCTGGCCACTCGTGCACTCTTTCGGCTAGCCCGAACACCTCGCACAATGCTCAAACTGCGCAAAGAACAGATTGCAAACGCGATCCGCCCTTGCGGGCTTTACAACAACAAGGCCCGGAATGTGCTTCGATTTTGTGAAGCACTGATTGCTGACTTTGGCGGCGTTGTTCCGAGGACTCGTGACGAACTGATGAGCCTGCCGGGAATCGGACGAAAATGCGCCGACATCGTGCTTCAATTCACATTCGGAATCGACACGATTGCGGTCGACACTCATGTGCACCGCGTGAGCAATCGCACTGGACTGGCTGAGGGAAAAACGGGCGAACAGACCGCGCGGAGTCTCGAAGAACGCTCGCCCAGGTGGGTGTTCCACGAAGGACATTTCTGGCTGATCCAGTTTGGTAAGGCCGTTTGTACCTCGCAGGCTCCCAAGTGCCCGACTTGTCCGGTCAAGCACTTATGCAAACAATACCAACGGACTGTGGGCGGAGCTGGCAACTTGTAGTTTGCATACTGCGAATCGTTTCACGATTTTGGTACGATGCAGCGTCACAGCATGACTATTTATTCTCAATTCACCAACCGTGGAGCCGAATGTGAGCATCCGTAGATTTTGGATTTCTCTAACTCTTTGCTCTCTTTTCTCAACACCACCCTTAGTCCTGAACAAGGCACTGGTGGCCGAAGAGCCCGACATGTTTCCGCCAACCGGTGGCATGTGGCTTCCGAGTCAGATCCCGCTGATGGAAGGGCACCTTCGCTCGCTTGGACTCGAGATTGATCCGAAAGAGTTGGCTGATCCCACGTCGAGCACCCTAGAAGCAATTGTGAGTCTGGGCGGGTGTTCCGGTTCATTTGTATCCAGCAACGGTTTGATTATCACCAACCATCACTGTGTCGAAGGGTACCTGTCTTACATCACCGAACAGGATAAGGCGGCGCTCAAGAAACAAAATGAAGAACGCGCTGCTAAGGGCCTGCCACCGATTGAGTCAGATATCGATTACATGCGTGATGGATACGATGCCCGCAACGGCGGCGAACGATTCACGGGTCCCGAATCCCGTGTATTCATCACTTTTGAACAAAGAGATGTGACCGAACGCATGACTTCTGGCCTGGCTGCCATCGAAGATCCACTCGAGCGTTCCACCGAGCTTGAAAAGCGTCAGAAACAGCTTCTCAAGGAAGCGGAAACAGATCCTAGTATTCGGGCCGAAGTGAAAAGCTTCTTCCGCGGTGAAAAGTTCATGCTGATCCTCAAGCGGAAGCTAAAGGATCTCCGCATGGTTTATGCTCCGCCGAAGGCCGTTGGCTACTTTGGTGGCGACGAACGAAACTGGGAATTCCCACGCCACGTTGGCGACTTTGCTTTCCTGCGTGTCTACACCGGCCCCGATGGGGAAAGTGCGGATTATTCCGAAGACAACATTCCCTATAAACCAGCCAATATCGTTCCCATTTCACAAGGAAGTGGCGGGCTGTCACCCGGTGATCTTGTTTTCGTGGCTGGCTACCCAGGACGCACTAACCGAGCAACAACCTTCACCGAAGCAAGTGATACAGTCGCTCGTTCGATGCCGTATACGATCGATTACCTCGATAAAATCCGGGCCGTTTTTCGTGAACTAGAAAGTCGCAATGAAGTTCTGGCGACAAAAGTTCAGCCGCCTTTGTTTGGAATCGAAAACTACCTAAAGAACAACCGCGAAGCCCTGCAGATCCTGGATAGCATTGACTATCTCGGCAAAAAGGAACAATTGCAGGCAGACCTGTTGGCCTGGGTGGAAGAAGATCCTAGCAGACTTCAAAAGTACGCACCTGTGCTGGAGAAGATGGACCAGATTCAAGCCAAGTATCAGCAAAACTGGCAGAAACGAGCCTTCGCGAGCCGGCTGTTCAGTGGCTATTTCAATGGAATCGTAAGTTCAGCTCTTACCATCGTGCGGGCCGCTAAAGAGAAAGAAAAGCCAGATCCGGAACGATTGCCTGGCTATCAACTGCGCGACTACGAAAACATCCGAGATGAACTCCGGCAAATGCAAGGAACCTACAGTCGTGAGATAGCCGTTGAGGTTACCACGCACTTCATGCAACGGCTTCTGGCGGCTGAAGGCAAGAACCCTGGTTTTGTTGAGGCGTTCCTTGGTGGCGTAGAAACGGAAGACGAGATTCGCGCTCGTGTGCAAAAAGTCCTTGACGCTACCAAGCTGGAAGACGTTAAAACACGACTCGAGTTGTTTGAATCGGCTTCGTACGCAGACCTGAAAGCCAGCGACGATCCGCTGATCCAGTTTGCGGTGCTGGCTGAGCCGGACCTACTGGCCGCTGAAGAACATGCGAAGGAACAAGGTGGCGAATCCTTGATGGTCGCTCCTTTGTACATCGAAATGCTCCGCAACTTCCTTCTCAGTCGCGGGCAAGTGATGGCTCCAGACGCAAATTCGACGCTACGGATTACGTTTGGCCAGGTTGGTGGTTACACCAAGCAGGACGGAGAATCGACGACGTACGTTCCGGCATTTACGAACATCCGTCAGCTTGTCGAAGACGAGCACCAACCCGGTAAAAAAGACTTTGAAGTCCCGCAACGCTGGATTGAGGCCTACGAACGGGCGGTGACAAAAGGGTTTGGACCTTACGCTGATCCGTTCTACGGTAGTCTGCCTCTAAACTTCTTGGCCAATGTGGATACCACCGGTGGCAACTCGGGCTCTGCTGCTCTGAACGCACGAGGTGAGCTAATTGGCTTGCTATTCGATGGCAACACCGATTCCCTGTACGGGGACTATGTCTTCGATGAAGGCGTTAGGAGTATTTTGCTCGACATCCGTTACACGCTGTGGGTGCTCGACGAAGTCGAACGCAACGGCGACCTGCTCCGCGAACTGGGCGTGAAGCCCTCATTTGCACCGTAAACACGTTCCCTTCATCCGCCCGGTCTCCACGAATCCAAGGCAGTCTGCCAGTGTGGAACCGGGCGAAGCGCGTTTACGCGGGCAGTGATTACGATGTGTAAGGGCGCTCCCCCAGGACAACCAGCATGATACGACTTCCAAAAAGAGAACTCTGCAAACTCAAGAAGGAAGAATTGCGCGTTCTCTTGCCGGAGCTCGTCGAACACCTCGTTGACGGAAAGTATGTATGTCGCAAGTGTGCGCGAATCGCTCACGAAAAATCGTTGGTTTGCAAACCCGTCAAGGTGAGCGAATTGCGTAGTAAGAGCTAGACGAACCACCCTTTGGGACGGACTCTAGTGTGACATACGCCAAAGAGAGACTCACCGATCACGGTACGAACCAGTACCAAATGCAGACCAGCAGCACTGTGCCAATAGCGGCGACGATCGTTCCGGATACACGGCGTTTCTTCAGGTAGAACAATAGTCCGAATCCAGACAGCGCCATGGCGATCATGACAACTGCGGAGATATCGATAAGCCATTTCCAGCCTGTCCCGCTGTCGCGTCCTTTGTGCAAATCATTTAGCACTGCAACAAAACTGGAACGCGTCTCGGTGAGCATGAAAGTGCTCAGCTCGCGATCGACAAAAATGTCGGCTGCGTAGCCGGGGCCTTTGAATACGATCATGCATTCGTACTCGTCCACCTCGAATTCAACAACCTTGCCTTTGAGATCGAATTCCGCCCGAAACCACTCGGCAATTCCAAGTTTATCGACGTCTTCTTCTTTCGCTAACAGGATGTCTGATGGCATCGTCCCACGCGCATCAGATTCGACTTGCTCACTACCGCCGAACCAAGTTGGATGATTGAGTGTTATGCCCGTGATCGCAAAAAACAGCAGCGATGCAAAGCTAAGCATCGAGATGTAGATGTGCAACCAGCGAAACCAAGCGGCGCTCAGCGAGTAGAGGGTACGCTTTCGCTTATTCTCTTTGGCCTCAGATCCCGTCATTGAACGTTGTCTGTCGATTTTGTTGCAGACTTGTTGGGCAGGTACTGGTAGGCGACTTTGCTCATTTCGATATTTCCCTTCAGTTCCTGCTTCGCGATCGCCGAACCGTCAAGCTTCACTTTCTCGCGAATCAGTTGGTAAGTTCCGTGTTCACGGGCGACTTCCAAGCATAGTGTATAGGTTCCACTGGGGAGTTTCTTCCCTGCATTGTCGGTGCCGTCGAAGACAGCCTGATACTCACCAGCACCACGCGTTGCACTTGAAATAGTGCCGATCAGCTTTTCTTTCTCAACTGCCTTCCTCATACGGTTATTTCGGTACCAGCGGGTAAGGTCGCGGTGCCAACGTGGCCCAGGTTGCTCGGTCTGTATCCACAGAATCGCTGTTTTGACTGGAAAGCCCTCTGCGTCTTCCAACCATATGGCTACGTACGGACGACGGTAGCGTGATCCCTTGGGGCG
>DNPC01000729.1 GCA_003501565.1 Planctomycetaceae bacterium
ACGAGTTGCCTGGCAGGCGGGGGACAGTTCTGCACCTGCCCCAACCTGATCGTTGTTGAGAAGGGAGACGTTACATCTCGATTCCAGGAGAGCTTGATCGATCGATTCAAGACGCAACCAGCAACAACTCTGCTCTCCAACAAAGTTGTCACCTCGCTGAAGTCAAGTTTGCAAACATTGACCGAGCACGGCGCGAGTGTCTTGGTTGGCGGTCAGCAGGCATCGGAACCCGCTCAGGCATTCGAGAATACCCTTTTGACAATTGATGCCGAGCGTTTTCTGACGCATCCTGAGCAACTCCAAACCGAAGCATTTGGTCCGTCGTCACTACTGGTTCTATGCGATGATACCGGACAGATGACATCGATCGCTGAGTGCATTGAAGGCAGTTTGGCCGCCTCCGTCTTTGGCGATGCAGGCAACGTCCTGCTACGAACACTGACAACGATTCTACGTCGAAAAGCGGGACGAGTATTGCACAACAAGATGCCTACCGGGGTTGCAGTCTCTCCGGCGATGAATCACGGTGGCCCTTTCCCGGCAACCGGACACCCGCGATTCACTGCCGTCGGCATCCCGGCCTCGATTGAACGCTTCGCGAAATTGGACTGCTATGACAACGTTGCCGACGAATTCCTTCCAGGGTGCCTGCAAGACGAGGCGACATGATGCCCCGCAACGAATTTGGATGCAGTATCGGACATTGGCTGGTCATCGTGTTGCTTGTCAACGTCGGCGTCGGCAATGTGTTTTCCCAGGAGGAATCGACGGCGGCCCTGTCCCTGACCGATCAGTTGACGGTGCGATCGATTCCCCCTGAAGTCGTCGACAGATTTTCGCTTAGCGAGTTCTATCGCAAGTGTGTCATCGTGGGCGGAATGCCCATCGTCGGTTCGGAGCAAGTGAACGATGCGGCAATCATTGAAGCCGCTTTCGTCGTGCGCTCCATGTTGAAACAGCGGCCCGACATTCTGCGGCAACTGGCGGCCAATCGAGTTCGCCTGGCCGTGATGGCAACCAACGAAAGAACCTGCGACATCCCGGAACACTCCGACCTAAGACCAGCCGAGTACTGGAATCGACGTGCTCGCGGCCTGGGGGCGACCCACGCACGTCCCTGTGTTTCATGTGCCGAAGAAAACGTTCTCAACCTGATCGGTGATCCCTATGACAAAGAGTGTGTTCTGATTCACGAGTTTGCTCATGCAATTCACCTGATGGCGTTGGTTGACCTGGATAACGGCTTTCAAAAACGACTGGACAAGTGCTATCGAAATGCCATGAGCCGTGGTTTATGGAAGGGGATCTACGCGGCGTCCAATTCGGAAGAGTACTGGGCTGAAGGGGTTCAGAGTTGGTTCGGCTGCAATCGTGAAAACGATGGTTCCCATAACCATGTGAACACTCGAGTTGAGCTAAAGGAGTACGATCCTGCGTTGTCCGATCTGATTCAAAGCGTGTTTAGAGATTCGTCGTATCGCTATGTTCGATCCGACTCGGCCGAGCGGAAAGAGATTCACTTACAGAAACTCGATCGCAACAGCATGCCTCGTTTTGACTGGGGCCCCGAGCTTCCGAAACCGGACAAGAAATAGACGTTCAACCATTTTTCGTGATGGTCGAGGCATCCGGATTCCTTCTGCCTTTATTCGTTCTTAGTGAGCCATGAGTAAACCAGCGACCTTTCAAACCTCATTTTCTTTGGATGAGTTTCACAGACGGCGTACTCGGGTCTATGAGTCGATCGGCAATGCGATGGCGGTCATCCAGGGCGCTCCCAGCACAGGCGCCATGGATCGTTTTCGACAGCACAATGATTTCTATTATCTATGTGGCGTCGAAGTCGCCAATGCATATCTGACGCTGGACGGGCGATCCCGACAGGCGACACTCTATCTTGTGGGACAGGATCAACACGTTGCTGAACAGGAGGGGCATCAACTCAATTCCGACGATCCCCAAACAGTCTTACGTCTAACGGGTGTCGATCACGTTAAGCCAATTGCTGCGTTGGAGAATGACTTGTCCGGATGTGAGACATTGTTCGTTTGTCATCGCGGTGCGGAAGGAAGGCAGGCCTGCCAGGACTCTATCAACGCAACAATCAAACGGCATCGCCAGGACACTTGGCGCCAGGCTCCTTCGCCTGAGCAAGCGTTTGTCGAACAGGTCTCCAGCCGATGCGCCCCCGTAACGCTTCAAGATTTGTCGCCGGTGATCGCCAGATTTCGACAAACGAAATCCGCGGAGGAAATCAAGGTGATGCGCAAGGCCGGACGATTGGCGGCATTGGCGACTGCCGAAGCGATTCGCTCCACTCGTGCCAACTTGTTGGAGTCGGATCTTGCGGCGGTTGCGGAATTGGTGTTTCTTACCGGGGGAGCCAGCGGCGGTGGTTATCGTCCAATCGTTGCGAGTGGGGAAAACATCTGGAACCTGCATTACTTTCGCAACGATTCACGTTTGAGCGATGGAGACCTGGTTCTCTTTGACTATGCGCCGGATCTCAGCAACTACACGAGTGATATCGGACGAATGTGGCCGGTCAGCGGAAAACATCTTCCCTGGCAGCGGGAGTTGTACGACTTGGTGGTCGACTACCACCTACTCCTGCTGGATCTTGTAAAGCCGGGAATGACTCCGGTTGAGGTCCGGGAAAAAGCCGCCACCCGGATGTCTCCTGTCGTTTCCAGCGTACGGTGGTCCAAGCCGACTTTTCGTGCGGCAGCCGAAAAGTTGCTGGCCACCAGTCGAGCATTGACGCACTCGGTCGGTATGGCTGTGCATGATGAATCGGGATACCAAGACGATGCAACTCCCCTGGAACCGGGATGCGTATTTGCACTGGATCCGCAGCTTTGGGTTCCGGAAGAACGCCTCTACTTTCGCGTTGAGGACTGCGTTGTGGTCACCGACGTCGGCCTGGAGAACTTGACGCCTCAAGTGCCGCACACGTGTAACGACATCGAATCACTCATGACCGAACCGGGCATCCTTCAACTTCGGCCTGAGCTTGTCCGTTGATCCTTCATCCCAAGATTCTCCGCAACGGTTCGAAAGGGGGCCAGTCATACGCGGAAACCAACGATGTTCGCAATGTCAGCTCTCTTCCCCCAGTGTCGTTCGAGTTTGCTTCGGGTCGATGAACATCAGCAGGACCAGTCCCAGCATCTGCAGTACTCCAAAAACATAGAAACAGTCTTGCATGGAAAAGCTGGACTCAACAAATCCAGCCAGCGACGCGCCGATACCGTTCGACAAATTCAACATCGCCATGTACGCAGTGAACTGCGTTGCAGCGACCGGCGGCCAGGCAATCTCCATAAACATCGAGAACATTGAAACCTGGAAGAATCCGGCCAGCAGTGTCGCAAGCAGGAACATGCATGTGACCGCAGTCTCGTCTTCCCAATACGCCGAACACGCACCGTGCAAAATCCAGGTCCCTGAAAGCATCAGCAGCGCAATCATCACGGATCGCTTCGCGCCCAGGAGCGACGCGATCAAACCGCCAACCACGGACCCGGTCAGGCCGAACCAAACAGACCAGCCACCTTCAAGAGCCAGATACTCGCTGCTGGACCATCCCAGTTTCTCTTTCATGTAGACCGGCCACACGATCAAGTACGCATTTGTACAGAACAAAGAACTGAGCGCAAACAACGCCGCCAGCCAGGAAGAGCGAACCCGAAAGGCTTTGGCCAATTTGCCAAACAGATGGCGTACTGACGACGGATCTTCGTCCGATTTGTCATCGGTAGCGGTACCCAACGCAAAGAATCGATCCGCGGACTTTTCTCGAAACAGGAGAGGGAACAGCGCGATGAGAAACAGAACAACCACCTGCAGCGAAACTGCGGCGACGATGCCACTTGTCAGCAGCAGGCCACCCAGAACATAGGATCCCACGTATGACCCTGCATAGGAGGAGCCGAACATCAAGCCATTGGCGGCACCTCGTCTTTCGGGAGGCAATTGATCGATGGCCATCGCGTCGACGGCAACATCCTGTAGCGACGCGAAAACGTTGGCGAGCAGAATCGCGATACTTAGGGCTCGCAAGTTGGCCGACAGATCGGGAATGCAAAGAATGGAAAACAGCGTCAGCATGATTCCAGCTTGCGCCGCGAGAACCCATGGTCTTCGGCGTCCCATTCGGCTTTGCTGAAAGCGGTCAACCAGCGGCCCCCAAAGCCACTTCAGTGCCCAGGGCCAACTCACCAACGCCACGGTTGTTCCTATCGCTGCGGTCGACACGCCTTGATCGATCAGGTACGTCTTTAAGCCGACTCGAACGAACCCGTCCGGCATTCCCTGAGCTGCATAAAGAGAACAGAGTGTTGCGATGCATATGCCGGGAGATCGATCGAGAGTTTTGGGCATGTGAAATTCATTAGATAATGGTCTGACCGAGGACTGTAGGTCTCATAGTCCCAGCCTGCGGGTCAACCATCAACGCGTACTCAAGCGGTTGTGCGCATTTTGAATTTTTCAGCAGAAGAACGGCATTCCAGGATTAGGTCCCCGCCAGTAAAGCTTCGCCGGATACAGTCTTGGGCTCTCTCTTTGAGTCGTCATCCGGCGACATCGTCTTCGGTGGATCGATTGAGGGCTCCGGCAGCCCGGACATTCCAAGAGTCGGCGCAAAGCCTTTGATTAGCCTCGCGAAATCCAGCTCTTCGAAACGGGGAATCTGACTAGGCCAATGACTTTGTGTACATCGCCAGAGGAGACCACGTCGCCAAATTGAAGGTTCTTCTCGGCGGACTTTGATGCGAATAGATGGCGTTCGTTGCGCGCTTAGGTTGAATCGACCTTTGTCACGAAATGCAAGTTTTCCCATGCGGCAAATCTTGCTCACCCGTCCGGTCATTGAAAAACTGATCAGTGACAAATCAGTGACATCTGAACCAACGTGGATACAATTCGGACTCACCCCGTTTTCAATGTGAATCTCAGCAAGTCGAATTTCAGTCAGCATTTACAACGGATAGATAACGCTAACCCACTACAGAACGAATACCTTCGAGTCCTACCGGGGGAGCTTTCAGGCAGAACTTCGCCAGCAACGGTGTTTCCTCATGCGCCTTGAAGATCCAGATGGACAGTCGACATCGTTTGGCGTCCGTCTGGTGAAAGAAGTCGCGGACATACTCAGGAGGTTCTGAAAGCGTTCTCGGACGACGAGGTATTGGGAGTCCGCGGCCTCCACACATTCCTCAATCTCGAGCTGTGGCGTACTCGCCAGAATGTTGTCGACTAACAGCAACTGTCGGTTGACGGGTGGTTCATTCTTGTCCCCTGCGTCCGGCGACTGAGACATCAGTTGAAACTGATTCAGTGTGATTCCGTTGAGCGTGATCCAAGAGTCGTACTTGGGTCCAGTTTCGTCCGCTTCGGACCGTGTCTCCTGTTGCGCTTCAAAGTTGCCGGGCTTCTCATAAGAGAAACGCTAGGTTGCCTCTGATTTCTGCCCGGGGGTGCTGTTATGGAGGCGGCACAGACTGAAGTAGGACTTTGCTTGCTGCGTTGATTCAGTACATTTTTTCAGCAATTCATTCGCATGAGATCCGTTAACCGGAATCGCTTCGTCGAAAGTTTCCGGAAGCGAGATCAGTTCCTCTGTGGCAAGGCGGTCACGCAATCGTCTCGCACGACAGCTGTGCGGGTCAGCCTGGACGAATCGTTGAGCAAGGCGAAAGGCCTGCGGGGAATCGTTTTGAGCAAGAGACAGATTGACCCCGATGTCCAGAAAGGTGAGGTAGCCATGAATTTAGCTGGTGGTCGCATTCGTGATGGGCGGTGGCTCATCCAAACCCTGGAGGCCAATCCCACGAACTCGTTCATGCTGAAGCGTATTCGAGAAGAATGACCATTTTGCCAGCATCTTGATCATCATCCGACTTCGTTCCCCGAAGGGAACGAAGTCGGTAGAACACGGGCGTCCTCAGAGTACGAGTGATAAGTGATGTTACCGAAGCCCTCCTCTTGAAGACAAAGCACATCCAAATCTTCGCGGTTCTGCACCTCAGTACCCTCACAGACGATACCGAGGCTTTCTTTTATCTGGGCGATCTGGTCAGCCCGTCTTCTCCTGAAGATCCACGACAAGATCCTTCGCCTCGCCAGCCATTCATTGAACCGACGTCTCACAACGCTTGGCTCATTGAAGCACCAGGCGATGTCGTGAACTGCCCTGTGATTCGAGAGAATGCCAGCAAACCAACGGTCAGCAGCTGGACCGACCACAACGGCAGGTGTCGCCTTTGACTTGGTGGCCTCCACAGTTACCACTCCGCGCATTAACCAATCTACTGGCGTGGTTTTCCGTCCGTGTCTCCGCCCGGTCAAACACATAAGAAATTCACATACTTTTGAACACTGAGGTGTAAGTGTCGGAGTCGAACGCCCCACGTTGATTACCTGGAGACAGTACCTTGCATCGCCTGCTCCTCCTCATCTCATTCGCGATCCTCGGATGTGGTTCTGCGACAGAAGAACGTTCCACACTTCGATTCGCGGTGACCGACGTTGAAGGCATGGAGCAGCTGCAGGTTGAATTCGGAGCTTTCCGTGATCTGCTGATTCGCGAAACCGGACTGCCGATTGAATTCTTCGCCGTGTCATCCCGCACGGCGGCAGTTGAGGCGCTGAATCACGGCAAAGTCGATCTTGTTCTAACGGGACCGGCTGAGTACGTCATCTTCCAGTCGCGTACGCCGGTGAAACCTGTCTTCGGGCTCGTTCGCCCCAACTACAACTCGGTGTTTATCGTTCCGGCTGGCAGTTCGATCACACAGTTATCGGAACTGAAGAACTGCAAAGTCGGCATGGGGGATGTCGGTTCAACGTCGAAACATCTGGCTCCTATGGCGATGCTCGCCGACTCAGGAATCGATGTCGAAAGCGACATTGAAGTTGTGCACACAGCAATTCGGACCGGCTGGGAGATGCTGCATCGCAACCAGATTGACGTCTTCGCAACCACCAATGACAAGTTCGAGCTGCTGAAGAAAACTGACAAAGAGAAGCCAGTAACCGTCATTGCCGAAAGCGACCAGTTGCCCAGCGATGTGCTGCTCGCCCGGGAAGATATCGATGAACAAATCGTCGAAGCCCTTCGCGCCGCAATCGAAAAGTCAGGCGACAGTTTTGTCGCGGCGCTGCTGAAAGGCAGCGACAACCAAAAGTATCAGTCCATGAGGTTTGACACCTCGCTGGAAGATGCCGACTACGAAATCGTTCGGAAGATGTTTCGCACGGCTGGCATCACCGACTTTCTCGGGAGCTGACTTTTGATCAGTGTCGACGATGTCAGCGTGAGCCTTGACGGGAAGAAGATTCTTGACGCAGTCAGCTTTCGTATTGACGGTGGAGAATCAGTTGCCCTGCTGGGATCGAATGGAGCGGGAAAGTCGACTCTGATTCGTAGTATCGCAGGCATGCTGCCACTGACTTCGGGTGCTGTGACAATCGCTTCGCAGGAAGTCAGCACACAGTATCGCGACGAAGAATGGCGTCAGAGCATCGGCTTTATACCACAGAATTCACCGCTCGTGGAAACGGCCAGCGTGCTGACGAACGTCGTGCATGGCTTTGCCGGGGCTCGTGGTGATTGGCGCTGCTGTCTGCAATCGCTCGCTCGCGGTTGGATGCGTGAGCGAGCGATGCAGATACTTGATTCCGTTGGACTGGCCGACAAAGCATCAAAACAGGCCGGCCAGTTGTCTGGTGGCGAAGTTCAACGCTGCTCGATCGCACGAGCGTTAGTGCGGGAACCAAAGCTGGTGCTTGCCGATGAACCAACCGCGAGCCTAGATCCCGCGACACGTCAGGAGATTCACCAGCTGTTGCGTGATACCGCAGCTCAGGCTGGATCTGCGTTGCTGGTTTCATCCCACCTGGTCGAGGAAGTGCGAGACTTCTTCCAGCGGCTGATCGCTTTGCGAGATGGAAGTGTCATCCTGGATCGGTCGACCGCTGACGTTTCGCCTGACGAACTCAACGACATTTACAAAACCGGAGCGTCACGTGAGCGGTAACGCAGAACAAGCCAAAGTGCCGCCGCGCATGTCAGGCGAGATTCTTCGGCGTCTCGTGCTTGCTGCCACGATCGTCCTTTTGGCAGCGGGTTCGTTGAGTGGTTCCGGCGTTTCGCTGCAAACATTTATTGAGGGAATTCCCTCGATCCTAAGCCTTGCGCGAGACATGTGGCCTCCGGATTTTCGCCGGATCGACTCCATTGCTCACGCCATCTTCGTAACTCTGCAAATCGCTGTTGCGGGTACGTTCCTCGGACTATGTGGGAGTCTCCTGGCCGGCGTCCTGGGTTCGCGGCACCAGTCGCCGTCTGCCTGGCTACGTGTTTTGGTTAAGGTCATGCTTGCCGGCGTGCGAACGATTCCGGAATTGCTCTGGGCACTGTTGTTTGTGGTTTCAGTAGGCCCGGGCGCGTTCGCTGGTGTGCTTGCGATCTGCATGGATACGCTTGGGTTCGCCGGACGTTTCTTCGCAGAAGCCCTGGATGATGTCGATTCCGATCCTCAGGCTGCGCTTCTGGTCCACGGTGCGTCTCGGTCGCTGGTTCTGTTTGGTGTCGTCTTTCCTCTGGCCATGCCGTCACTACTACACACGTCGCTGTACTCCCTGGAACGGGCGATTCGCGCATCCGTCGTGCTTGGGGTTGTGGGGGCTGGTGGAATCGGCATCGAACTGAAAGTCGCAATGGACTTGTTTCAATATCGAAAAGCGGCCGCGATGGTCATTTGCATCTTGGTCGTTGTCGTGGCGGTCGAGGCCTTCGGCACCTGGGCGCGGCTGCAGTTACGACCAAAGTAAATGCGACTTCACCAGTACGGTGAATTTTACAAACGCGCGTTCCACGCTTCCGAATTCTTAACACGATTTCTTTACATCGTCTTATTACCAATTTCACTTAGTGCAGAGGCAACAATGACTGAACAGAGAACTGTCGTCGGCATGATTGATGGCCTTGGGATGACTTACTTCAAGCCCGAAGCTATGCCATACACAACAACACTCGCGAAGAGCGCTTTCTTCAAGCAGGTTTCGGCCGTCTTTCCGTCGGTGACCAACGTAAATAACGTGTCCATTTGCTGTGGCGAATGGCCTGAAAACCATGGAATCATCGCGAATTCCTACTTCGACACGGAAGCCAACGAGCCAGCCTACATGAACGCGGCTGAGTTGATTCGCGTGCCGACGATGTTTCAGCGAGCCGCCCAGCAGGGCAAAAAGTCGGCACTGCTAACGTCAAAACGCAAGACCATCGAACTGCTTTCGCCAGGAACAGAGATTGCCGTCGCCGCGGAATGTCCGACCGAAGAACTGATCGAGAAATTCGGCCAGCCAGGAGATATCTACAGCTGTGAAATCAATTTCTGGCTGTGGCAGGTCGCTCTGGACATCCTAAAAAATCGCCCTGACATCAGCGTCATTTATGTGCACACGACCGACTACCCGATGCACATGTGGCCGCCCGAAGATCCCACTTCGGTCAATCATCTGCAGGAAGTCGATCGCCTGATTTCTCAGGTCGCCGAAGTCGCTCCCGACGCCGCGCTGTTCCTAACCGCCGATCACGGCATGAACGTCAAAACTCGCGCGTGGGATCTCCGGCGAGTCATGATCGGTCAGGGCCTCGAACCACGTTTCGTCCTGTCGCCGGAGCGAGACTACTACATCAAACATCACCGAAATCTGGCTGGCTGCTCGTACATCTGGCTGAACAGTCCAGACGAAGAAACTCGAGCCCGCGAAATCCTGAATGCTGTGGACGGAGTGGAAGACATACTCTCACACGACGCAGCCTGCGAACGATTCCATCTTGCAAAAGAGCACGTTGGTGACCTCGTGGCTCTAGCTGATCAGACATCTATGTTCGGTGACCTCGAAGTCGAATTCGAAGAACTGGCCGCCAACTACCGTAACCACGGTTCGTTGTATGAAATGGAAGTCCCTCTGCTGATTCACAACTACATCGGCGAACTGCCAGCGGCAGACAACTTCACTGTCAACAAAGACCTCACGACATTCCTGTATCGGTAGATCAACGCAGCACGCGGTCTCCGTTGAGATTTACACTCAGCGGAGACCACGAAGCGATTTACCTGCTTCGGTTGTTTCAATCAGCGGTCGCGGATGACGAGTCACATTGTTGGTTCAGCGTAACAAGGTCAGGCTCACAGCATCCGGCCTCCGCGTACAGTTCGTCTTTGGCGTCCGGATCGAGCACAACAAAGACTTCCCATTTGTGTCCGTCTGGATCAACGGCCCAGACTTTGTCCTGCACTGCGTAGCAACACGTCGTTGCTTCTTCGGTAATTGTTTTGATGCCCGCTGACTGAAAGCGATCGATCGCAGAGTGTACGTCTTCAACAGACTTCACCTGAATGCCGAAGTGTGCGGATCCACCCTCGACGCTGACATCCCCGTCGACTTCATTTAGGGTCAAATTCACGGAAGGGTCCTGAGGTTCAAACTTTGCGTAGCGAGGCCGCTCCTTAATCGGTGACGCTCCCAGAAGCAGTTCGTAAAAACGAACGGCTTTGGCCAGGTCCGTTACAGTCAGGGCGACGTGGATGCGAAAATTGCCCGGAAATTCAACCGATGAAGTCGTCATACTTTGTGATCAATCTCGATGAGAAATTACTGAAGTTCGGTGCAAATACCACATTCAGAATCCGAATTGTCAGCGAGGACAATGCCTCGAACTCCTCGATTGGGAATCATACCCGCTAACGCAGCGGACAGCGATGCACGTTGGCAACGTCCATTGTCAAAAGGGGCAGCCTCGAATCAACGGGCCAACCAGGGCGAAGTGCACGCGTTCGAGGGTCGATTTTGATGCGTGCAAAATTTGATTTTAACATCATGCAAAGCACGAACTTCACCATCAAAACTGAAACCATGACCGATCGAGGCTTGCGTGGGGCTTCATAATTCACAAGTGCAACCTGCTGCGAGTTTCTCTCGACCTCACTCAACAAGCAAAACTTGTCAATGGACTTGTTCGTCTGATGGCGGGTTACACAGTTCACCCGATCGACATTCGCCGAATGCAGGAATTGGCCGGGCAGGCGAAGTGTGAACTGCCAGCAGCTTCAGTCGGGCCAATCTGTGAGGAAATTGCGAAGGCAGTTTCGGACCCGACAGCCAAAACTCAGCTTGACCAGATCAAAACGATACTTGCGATGTGATGAATTTCCGCGCGTAGCGTACCCGGTATGGCAATCTGGACGATCTTTGCCGGTTAACCATGGCCAGGTTCACATAGTGTTTCCAAGTGTGCCGAATGCGTTCGCTCGTTGACATGCACCTGGGGCGATTGCGAGCTCGCGTTGGGGGGAAACGGAGTCAGTCGCAGTTCCCCTGCTTACTGATAGCCCGATCTCATCCGTCCAATTTGACGCGACCGAACCCTACATGGATGAGCTGCCCGACGAGGTATCCGCAATGGCAGGATTGTGGCGAGTTGACGCAGAATTCGATCGGCTCCTCGGAGCAGCAGAAGATAATCGCTACCCGAATTCACTCAAGCTCAACCATGGTGCTGGCCTCGCTCTCATTATGCAATCAAATCTGACTCAACCCACCTTCGCTTCGTTCGGGGCGGTGTCGTATGAACCTTCCGTGGCAAATCCGCTCAGATACTGTGGACAAAGGGCGTAAGTCACGCTTACCTTGGGCGCTGCAGAGAAACGCACGGCGATAACTTCAACCTTCGGATCGAGCGATGTCAGACGTCTACGAAGTTAGAATTCACGCAAGATTTAGAACAACACTCGGCCTGCATCTTGTAAAGTCCGCGGAGACTCGGCGAGCTGATGATTCGGAGGGAAACACTCTCCGCTTCTACACCGTCGACGGGCTGCTGATCATGGAAGATGAAGAACGCGGCTACGTCGCATTCGATCATCGCGGCTTGGAAGTTGGCGTAGCCACTCCAGTTCCCGGCCGTTAGTCACTTAATCCCTTCACCATCGGGCGTCTCCCTTCGCCGCTCGCTGGTAGACCACGGGTACCCCCTTCGGGCTATCGGTGGTCATTCTTGACGACTTGCCCGCCCTCGTCGCGCCACGCTGGCCGCTGACGTTTGCCAGTTACAGGGTGCACGTGGGAAGCTTGTATCAGACACGATCTTGATACGCCCTCTGACTTCCGAGACGAAACCATTAACGGCCTAGTTCGCACTTGTCCGACGATCTTCACTCGCCACCAGGACGTCATCAACGACAAGGCTGGCTGACGTTGGCCAGGAGCGGATACTCTTGAGTCCTCCCCCCGAGAAGACGGCGTAGCTCGGACAGACCGTCGCCCCTATCGCATTCACAAGTTTGGGGTTCTTGTTGTAATTGACTCGCACAACATCTGCGTACCGCTTGATTTCAGCCGTCTGTAGTCTCATCGGTGCGTTGAGCTCGTTACAGCGAAAGCAACCGGACGTGACACTGAGCTCAACGAGCAATGGCCTTTTGTCCTGATTGATTAATTTGTAGACCTCGGATGCCTCAACTTCCTCGACGTTTGTTGCTCTTGCAGCCTCGGCCAATACAGGGACCCCTGTAGGTTCCTCCTGAGAACAACCACACAGGCTGATTGTGGCGACACACAATCCCAAAGTGCTCGCTCTTGAAAACTGGGACACAATAGTCTCCTGTGACAAACTCGCCGACACTGTGTAATATACGTTTGAATGGTGATGTCTAGAGAAACTCACATTCACAATATGCGTACGAATTAGCAACATACAAAAGAGCTGTCGGCCTCCTTACATCGTCGGCTGTTCTTCTTAGCAGAAACTTCTGCGTTACAGACCCAGAAATGCAGGCTGCACATTGGCCAGCTTCAATCATTCTGTAGTGTCGGCTGGCAAATGCCTTATGTAGATCCTGTTGCCTCCATGTATGACTTCAAACCCGTTGTCGACACGGCTGCAATCAGGTGCGTTGTCCACACCACTGCTCTCTATTTCAACCCGTTGCAGCTTCTTAGCCCGGACGAGATCTCCCACGCAGCTAGGTGTGATGTTTTCAGTCCCGAACATCGTAAGCGTACGAAGGTTCGGCAGAGTTTCCACAGCCGCCTACGGGATGAGTTTCTGTCGATGGAAGAACTCGACTGTTTGAGGACGGCCCAGAGACTAAGCACTGTATGGCGTGACGACTACAACCAGAACCGGCCGCACACCTCGTTGGACTATCAGACCCCAGCAGAGTTCGCGGCCAGCTGCACGGCCTCCGATTCGACCACCACGAAGCGGCAGACGTACAGCAAACTTGCTTAACCACATCTTCATAGCATGTGGATCAGAAATTCAATTCACGTCATGTCTGCACAGCAGGGCTGCAATTTCTGCAACAGCCTGCCGGGGTGTGACCGCGTTAGGACTGCTGACTTCCCATTCTGATTTGATTCTGGCCATCCGTTCCTCCGCGTTCGCCAACGCACTGGGCTCCCAACTCCCAAACGGCGCGGGTATGTGTTGCTTGAGTACTGCCGGCGAACGCCACGCGACCGGGTGGTCGTTGGTAAGCCGCCCTGACATCTTCCACGTGTAGGACTGGTTGTCTTTGCTGATCTCTACAGACTGCGGATGCCATTCGTCAGGTCTTGTACCCCGCAATACGACGCAGCATGCCGTCACTTCCCCGAGTTCAGGCAGCTTCACCATCGCGCGCACCGTACTTCCGCAGCAAAGATCCGCGCGGATGTCTGCATGAGGATGATCAGCGCACAACAACCACTCCGTTCTTCCTTTGTCACCGACAAAACGCATCCAGACTTCCGCCTTTGTGCCGGCACTCCGATGCTCCGCCGTTTTCACAACCAGCTTGTAAGATTTTAGTGGCATAGCTGCACAATCTCCGGGTTGCCGACAATGATGTTGACTTCAGATACTGACCGGACGGCAACTCCGGTGCAATGTGTTGCTATCTGTTTCGCTTGTGCTGGCTACGGACCGATCGGGCTAGTTCCGTTAAATCCCGGAACTGCTCCGCCTCGAGAGAACGAATTCTTAAGATACCAAGTTGCCTCCCGAACCGGCCCCTTTAGTGACAAAAGATAGACTTTGCCTGATGCTCCGCCAAGAGTCGAACGTCCAACAAAATGAAGAGATATGAGAAGTTCTCTTAGTGCAAACGGTCACGTTCTATGAACCATTGAAGAACTGCAGCGGGCGATAATCTCAAGCAGGCGAACGTTGCTTTTAACCCGCCGACAGGCGGTGATAATGTGAATATCACCGGGATTATCACGGTGTATCACGCATTTTATCGCCGCCTAGCCAAATGGCAATAATGCGGTTTTATCACGGTCTGGCGAAAGAACGCTTCAGCTGACCGCTCTGACTGGCCAGGACTCCCATTGACAACGCCATCACAGTACGTACTCTTCCAGCGTGATTGAACCGCACGCACTGCGTGAGTAGTGCCGGAGCCGACCTCAAACAAATCCGTTTTGAGGTTGGTAGCAGTGATACATTTCGAAGCTCTCCCGGACGGACGCGCTCGCCTGACCATGGCGGTGTCCGAAGTCATTTGGGAGCACAACGGTGTCACAGACATCGTCCAGATTCCCCGTGGTTTCGTCACGGATGGTGCTTCCATTCCCCGCTGGGTGTGGCCCATTGTCGGCCCCCCAATCCGCAGCAATCACTTTCGCGCTGCCGTAGTCCACGACTGGCTCTGTGAGAATGCCCAGTCGTATGACGAGCGACTGATGGGTGACGCCAAGTTCTTCGCGTTACTCCGCAAGTATGGCGTTCCCCGCTGGAAGCGTTCGGTCATGTATTTGGCCGTCCGTCTCGCGGGCTGGTGGACCTGGCGGAAGAAGGGCGGTGCCCAATGATGCCCGCCACAGGAGTTGTCGCTGTAGGCACCGTCTCTCAGGTCGTTGACGGAGACACGATCAAGGTGCGGTTCACTCGGGAGGTGGCTATTCGGATCGCAGACTGCTGGGCCCCTGAGAAGAAGCGAACGGACCACCACTCGGAGAAGCCACGTGGGATTGCAGCGCGCGATGCCATGGAACTGCTTGCCGATGGCGAACGGGTTCGTGTCGTTGTCCGCACGGATGGCGATGAGGACTTTGGCGACAGCCTCACATTCGGTCGTGTCGTGGCAGACGTCTATCGCGAGTCAGACGGAAAGAACCTGGCAAAGGGGATGATCCAGAAGGGACACGCATTCCGGACCAAGGCAGAACTTGAAGCATTTCTTGAACAGAAGGACGCAGAGCAATGAGCAGGGCTTTTCTTCAATTCGCCGCTTTGTGGGCCATCTCGTGCGTCGCTACTGGGGCCGAGAAGGGTGGGGTCTATCGGCTGCGCAGCTATGCGGGCAACATCTTTGGCAGCGGAACATGCGTTGCCGTTGACGTACCAGACAAACTGAAGCGGCAGCACTTCCTGACGGTGAAGCACACCATCAGTGCAGATATGGAAGTGGAGAACGGAGGTAAGGCTTTCGCAGTGGAGCTGGTTGCCGAGTGGAAGTGCCATCCAGAACCGATCGTGCTACTTCGCCAAATCAGATCGGAGGGGCAATGGAAAGAGTACAGGCTCGCAACCAGCAACGCTGAGCGAGGGCAGGTTGCATTCATCGCTGGGTTTCCGGGCGGCCGTTTTCACGGCGTTCGCACGTCAATCGATTTCGTTGATTATCTGAGTGACTCGTACCTGCATCTGCGGGGCGTCTCGCAAGGCGGAATGTCAGGCGGAGCGATTCTGTCCGAGTCGGGCCACCTTGTCGGACTGGTGACGGGGGCTGATGACCAGCGGCGACAGACATACGCCGTCAACGTGTGGGATGCTGTCCAGCGAAATCGCAAGGCGAAAGGGACACCAGTGCAATGGCGATGCTACCGCGGCCGTTGCTACCCGATGTACGTGCAGCCGATGTTTCCCCCCGTGGTTTCGCGCCCTGTGCAGCCTCGGCCAGTGATCACGCAGCCAACACAGGCACCTCGGCCGGCGCCGCAACCTCCCCAAGTCGACATGGACGAGGTGCTGAGGGATGTGAAGATCGAAGTCGTGGCGTGGCTTGAGGAAAACCGAGAGCAGCTGCGGGGTGAGGATGGGGCCGATGGCGAAGACGGTGCCTCGCCCAAACTGAACCTTGACGAACTCGCTGACATCATCACGTCAAAATACGGCGATCGGATCCGTGGTGAGGATGGGCAAGGTGTCTCGCCGGGGGTTCTCTCGAAGATCAACAGCCGACTATCCGTGCTCGAGCAGGGCCAGCGAGTTCTGGTTGTGGATGGCGACAGCGTACTCGATGACGAGACCTACAAGCCGGGTGAAGCCATCGTTCTGGACGTGCAGCGTCTGGTGAAGCAAGCGAAGAGCAAATGAGCCCGGATTCCATATTTGACACTGCCGTATTTGGGGACGGCATTCTTTCAATCCCCATCTTTTCTGAGGAACGAATTCCAATGAGTGAACCAACTCGAGCCTATGGCCCTGTTGAGCAGACGGACGACACCCGTCAGGCCCAGCACGGCCTCGTCAACGATGCACCTGTTGACGTGAACTACAACGCGGTCGCAGCTCGATCGCAGTCTCTGACTATCGACGCCCTGGGCAAAGGCTTTGCTGCCGCGCAGGAACGTCGACAGATCATCGCTGACAAAGACCTCCTGCCGAAGCCTTAAGTCAGTCTGATCCCATGAACCTGAGAAGCCTCGACGAACTGGAACGGCAGATCCTTTCCGGACAGCCAATTGACCTCAACCGGGTAGCCCAGCTTCAGACGCTGGACCTATTGCGGTTGGGGCACCAGTTCGTCGTGGACTCTCTCGAACGACAGAAACAAGCGGACGAAGAACAACTCGGAGCGGCAAATGTTCAACAACGACGAAGCTCCGAATAAGGAGCACCTCTACGGACGGTATCTCAAGAGCCAGGACTGGCAGGACAAACTCAAGCGGCGAGCAACGCACATGGCCCTCGACATTCCGGACGATGACATGCAGATCATCACCGACAACCGAAGGACGGGCGACTCCACATTGAAGTCTCTGGCCACACTTGCACTTGGTGGACTGCTCGGTGGTGGTGGGTTGGCGGCCGGCATGTTTCTGAACCAGACACCCGAAGTGGCCGCTCCAGTGCTCGACCAAGCAACTGAGCGTGTGGAAATCGGGCTTGGGCGGATTGAGGACTACTTCGGAAAGCAGGAATCCAAATGAACGCGTACGAACGAACACTGCAGGCAGACCTTGTTGAATTGCCCGAGACACAGCAACTTGAGATTCTGCAGGTGCTGACGCTGCAGAATATCGCCGCGCAGGATGTCATCACATGGCTACGAGAACGCAAGCTGTGGTTCGAGGGGCAGCAAGGCTACCGTGGGCCCGTCCAGGCGGCCTACGCAGGCACGGACAACATCCAACTCAAAGATGCCATCGACTACCTTTGGGCCACGCTGTTCGGTGAT
Source organism: Planctomycetaceae bacterium (assembly GCA_003501565.1). Taxonomy (GTDB): domain Bacteria; phylum Planctomycetota; class Planctomycetia; order Pirellulales; family Pirellulaceae; genus Aureliella. The sequence continues at coordinate 17,463 of DNPC01000729.1, forward strand.
CAGAAGGTGAGCCAGATTCGCACGACTGAGCCGCAGTGGGCCATGGAAGTGAATGGCGTGCTGGAGGTAGTGCTTGGGCTGACTGATCTGCCAGAGGATGAGGAAGAGCAGCTCCGGATCAGCTTCTACGAGATGGGCGGCGGTCGTCCGTGGCGAGGCACCAATGCTGCTGCACTAGCGGCAGAGAAGGCGGCTCACGAACAGGCTCTGGCGGAGGCCGAGGTAAAGCGACTTGCCGACGAGGAG
>DNPC01000231.1 GCA_003501565.1 Planctomycetaceae bacterium
GAGGGAAATGCGGAGAAGAATCCGACCAGCAAGAAAACCGCTAGGAACGGCCCAGTTGGCGTCCTTGGGTTGGTCATGATCCGCTGAGATTGGCACGGAGCGTCATGCATGAGTACCATCGTCACCAAAGCTTTATTCAGCTTCACTTTCTTCAGAGGATGCAGAACGGCGCTTCCACATTTCAACTTGGTTTCCACGCTCACTGTACTTCACTTCGCTCATCATCTCTTTGATAAGCATGACGCCGCGGCCATTGGTACAGTGAAGATTCTCGTCATCTCGGGGATCAGGTAGATCTTCGGGGTCAAATCCTTCACCTTCGTCGGTGAACTGCATATAGACTTCGTCTTCAGTCACAACGAACGCTATGTCAACGTGCTTGTCGGCTGCCTTTTTGTTGCCATGCTCGACTGCGTTGACCATTGCTTCTTCGGCGGCCATCTGAACGTGAAAATAGTCGCGGCCTTCCCAGTTTCGTTCCCTCATCGCATCCAGCAACTTTTCGATTGCGTGATGCCCTTGATCAAGGTCGCTGGGGATTGAATCACTTAGTGTCCAGCTCTCAGCTGCTTCGGCCATATTCCGCTCCGATAGTGCGTTCGCGGTAGTCGGAATTGAATGGCTTACGAGTCGACGCCAAACGCCTTGAGCGCTTCAGCCTCGGTTTTGCGGATGTCAAAGACTCGGTCAAGTCGCGTGATTTTGAAGATCTCTAGAATCTCGGCTCGCAGTGAGCAGAGGCGGAGGATACCACCGACTTCCTTTACCTTCTTGTCCATGGTGATCAGCTTATTGAGTGCCGCTGATGACATGAATTCTACGTTTTCGAAGTTGAGCAAGATGTGCTTGTGATGGTCGTCGGTGACCAGAGAGAACATTTCGTTGCCCAGTTCTTCGATGTTCGTGCTGTCAACGATCTTTTCGTCAACAAAGCTAACGACTGCGACCGTGCCGACAACCTTTAAGTTGATTCGTTCTCTCTTCGTCATTCGATGTACCTCGAAATTGCAAAACTGAGCGTATGCAGGGTCGTAATTGAATTGTAGGGCCGGTTCTAAGCCCTTGTGCGAGCCGGATGTCGCTCGACGAGGGGCCGCAAAGGACCGAAATTATGCAAACGACTTTGCCTCGCGAGACGGATTCGCTAGTCTGTTGACTCGCGAGCCGCCAAGCAAATGACTGCTGGAGGGCACAAAAACTTCGCCGTCCGCTCGCCGGTTTGCTTTCGAGGCGGACCCATAAAAGCCGTTTTCCCGGCGTTAATGCTACGGCAAACGCGACGTGCTAGCAACCACTGTCCGGCTTCGACGCAAGTGCCATCCGCATTAGATTCCTTGGAAAATATTCGTTGAAGAATACTACGGGGAAGAATACTAGCAGGGAAGATAAGTCATCGGATGATGCGTCCATCAAGCCGCGAGCCTGGGGCAGTGAACGCAAAGGAGGCAAGATTGGCTAATTCGGTCGATATTTTGGAAGAAGCGGTCGCAATCGCTAAGCAGTTGGGGTTTGAGGTTCGTACCGAATGGTTAGCAGAGATGCCTGCCGGGCCATGCCGGATAGGAGCAAAGTACGTGCTATTCGTTGATCTTTCAACTTCGGCATCAGAACAGCTCAGCCAAGTTCTTCAAGCATTATGCTTGCCGGAGTTCGAGGAAGCAGTTGCCGCGTTGTTCCGAGACGGTCAATTGTCACCCGATCTGCTTGAATCTTTAAGCACGGCTTGACCCGTGCCGGAATTCGGCGACCACGCTGCCGTTGTCACGCTAGCGGCGTTGGCACATTCACTGTGTCGGCATACAAACTCTTTTGTCAACCTCGCAAAACCACTAACCCGAATCGAATAGCTCGACATCATGATCAAGATCCCTCGGAGATTGGAAGACCTAGTCCCGTCCGCAGCGATTGAGAAAGTGCTGGATGTACTCAACCAGCCCGAGCTTTATCAGACTGTCAAAGACGCAGCAAAAAAGAGCGTCCAGGACTATTCGCCGGTTGAAAAGGTGCAATCGGCGTGGCAGCAGACCCGGCTTTGGTTGGAAGAATTGACCGGAGCATCCTCTCAAGCTGGCGCGGTTGAGATCCTAAATGCGACTGGCTCTCTGTTCGCATCGCCACTGGATGGTCTGCCTGCCAGTCCTCTATCGGCTTACGGGTTGGCAAAGGCTAGCACCGGCTTTCGGGACACCAGCCTTCAGCAGCAGAAGGCGGAGCACATCGCCCGTGAAATAGCCTCCGCGCCTCACTGCGTTTTTGCTTCGGCGGTAAGTACAGCGCTCGGTGCGCTGGCTTCGGCATCCGGTGCAAAACGGTGTGTCGTGGCCCAATGCGACCTTTCAAGCATTGGAGGGATTGGAAATCTTGTCCGGATCGTAAACTCAATCGGTTGGGACGTAATGACCGTCGGTGCCAGCAACGGTTGCACAGAGGATGATTGGCGAATTGTAGAACCCGGTGATCTGGTCTTGTCCGTCAGTCCAAACGGATTGACGGCGCAGCAGAGCGAGTCACAGTCGAACGCAGCGCTGAACGCAGCCAAGGAAAAGGGGGCTTTAGCGGTACAAATCCTTGCGGACGGGATCTTTACGCACTCTGAAACAGCCCCCGAGTTCCCTTTGGTCGATGAACGTATCGCAATGGGAGCAGTAACAATTACTCCGCTCAACCTGCTACTTGGTGGCCCGCGTGGCGTTGTCTTGGCAGGCGGGCATGATTGCCTGGCTGAGGCGGCTGCGGTGATTGCCGAACTTGGGACGGGACTGGATGCCGGACAACTCGAAATGGCGGCAAGAGCCTTGCGTATCCATGCAAATGGTGAAGAAGACGAGAGCGGTATCGCATGTCTGGGCGCCGAGCGAATCGAAAACTTGCGTGATCGGGTCAAGCGGATGGCAGTCCAACTCAACGACTTTGGTCCGATCGAGACAGCCGAAGCGACCGAAAGGAGCTCTCCCGTCGGTCCCGCTCCGTGGCAGAACTATGTTATGAAGAGTTGTGCCGTAAAACTAACGCCACGTGATCCAAAAGCGCTGCTTGAGCGCCTGGCCGGTGACGCTGATCAGCCAAGGATTATGGCTGCCGAAGAATCGGGACATTTCTTGCTCGACTTGCGTTTTATCCCCGCAAGCAAGGATCACTTAATCGTCAATCAGATAACCGGATTGACAGACAACGTCGAATCCGAGGTCAGCCAGTAGTGATCTAAAGAGTTCGTGGATTCAGTGACTCGCATTCTTTTGGCCCAGCTCATCGCGTAACGCAAGACGTTTCTGCAGCTGGAACCGGACAGCTGAACTAGAGCAAGGCACAGTCAATTGCTGCAGCGGTGCAGAATCCAAGGCTGATAATGGCGTTGATGGTAAAGAAAGCTTCACCGACCCGTCGCAAGTCCTGCGGGCTGACAATCCAGTGCTGGCGAGCGACAAGAGCTGCAACCGCTGCCCAGGCTGACCAATACAGCCACCCTAATGATAGCTGGGGGAATAACAGCGGGAGAGCAGCCAAAACACACAGCATTACCAAATGCAGGCCAGCCGCAATTCGTAGTGCTCCCGATGTGCCGAAACGTGCAGGAACGCTGAACAACCCCGCAGCTCGATCATAATCTTCATCCTGGCACGCATAGATGATATCAAATCCGGTTACCCAGACCGCGATCGCTACCGCTAACACGACGGATGGCAAGACGTCCGCAGGCGAGACGGCGACTATTTCACCTCGCATGCCAATCCAGGCGCAAACAGGTGAAAGCGCGAGTGCGATGCCCAGCCATAGATGAGCGGCGGCAGTAAATCTCTTGGCCAAGCTATATCCGCAGATCCAAGCCAACACTGGAAGCGACAGCGCAAGTGGCAACCAATTCGGCCAAAAAGCAAGGCAGCCTACTTCGAACAGCACCACCATAAACGCGAAGAACATCCAAACCTGCAGACTTGAGAGTTCGCCCGCGGGAATATGCCGCTGCTTTGTCCTGGGATTGTCAGCGTCTAGCTTTGCATCAACTAATCGATTGAACGCCATCGCAGCGCTGCGAGCCGAAACCATGCACAAGAGGACTCCCCCGATTCGTAGGCTTGTCAGTAAACCGGAGGAAGAAAAATCTGATGGCGTGGGAATCGCTAATGCCATCACCACCGCAAGTGCTGCAAATGGCAGAGCAAAGATGGTGTGAGAAAATCGAACCAGTTCCAGAAAACGCCGTGCGATACTTTTCTGCAGGGCGGTTGTCGCAGCGTCGCCTGTCCGGGCTGTCTCACTCGGGGCGGGGTGAGTCGATGTGGAGTCCACTTAGTCCGCCCTTTGATGTATGAGTGTATCAGACGTGGCAAGTAGCTAATCGCGGCGCGCAGCGATCATGTAGTTCGCTAACCGCACCATCGCTGGATCTGCGAATTATTGACCTGTAGCTGGTCGAGGATCCGAGCGACGACGAAATCAACTAGGTCCACGAGGCCTTCTACTCCATGATACCACCCAGGAGCCGCCGGCAATACAACGACGCCCGCCTGGGACAACTTATACATGTTTTCAATTTGTGTGGTGCTGAGAGGTGTTTCCCTTGGCACAACGATGAGCTTTCTACTCTCCTTCAGGTGCACCTCAGCAGCTCGTTCCACCAAATTCTGGCTAGCCGACCGCGAAACTCCGCTGAGCGTACTGCCTGAACAGGGGCAAATCACCATCGCACGCGTCAGGTGAGAACCACTTGCAATCGGTGTGAAGTAGTCTTTGTAGGAATGGATTGCTACTAGACGGTCGACTCGCTCCAAAGCCAAGTTTAGACCTTCATCCGAATCGTCGATCGACAGGAACGTTGCAGTCGCGCGAATCAATTCCCGCATCGAATCTAGAGTCGGCTGCAGCGAAATGCCCAATTCCTGGCGTACGACGGCCGCGCCTGATGGACTGAACACCACATGTAATGGTACCCCGCGTTCCAAAAGTAGCTGAAGCAGGCGGCCTGCGTAGGCAGCACCACTAGCTCCGGTAATTGCCAAGACGACCGGAAGTGAAGGCTCCGGCTGATCTGTTGACTGTTCTAACGCCATGCTGCACTACGCTTTGTTTCCGAGGTACAAAGTCGCGACGCCAAGAGTCATTGGAAACTGCTGGCAGTCTTGCAGGCCGATCTCACGCATCAATTCCAGGAACTCTTCGCCGGAAGGAAACTGCATCACGCTGTTGGGCAAATACTCGTAGGCTGACTGGTTGTTCTTCGCGACGGTTTGCCCGACTCGGGGGAGAACATGTTTGAAGTAGCCCGTATACACCTGACTGAGAACCGGGAGCGTGGGCTTGGAAAACTCGAGCACACCAACTTGACCACCCTTGGCGGTGACTCGCAGCATTTCACGCAAACCTGCCTCGGTATTTTGGACGTTGCGAAGTCCAAATGCACAGGTCACCGCCTGGAATGTTTCGTTTTCAAACGGCAAAGACTGCGAGTCGGCTTCGATGAATTCTACATCGCAGCCCTCGTACCTCTCGTTCTTCGATTTCTTCCTTGCCAAGTCTAGCATCGGTGCACAGAAGTCCGAGCCTATGACGTTGAACCGTCCCCGCCCCTGCTGGGCCAGCATGAGCGCTAGATCGCCCGTTCCCGTACAACAATCCAAAACTGGAAGCGACTTGCTGAGGTCCAGTCGCTTGAGCGTTTTCTTGCGCCAACGTATGTCGATCCCCAGTGAGAGCACGTGGTTCATCAGATCGTAACGTGGCGCGATCTGTGCAAACATGTCTTGCACTCGGCTGCCCGTCTTGTCAACAGACGTCGTCGCTGGGGCGCTGGAGGCGTCGGTCATGGAAGCGTGTCCAGTTGCTCGAACAATAAAAAGCTGTTAGTTGCCTACGATGAATACGTTAAGTTCACGACAACCATGTGCTCCGATGACCAAAGACTGTTCAATGTCAGCCGTTTTGCTTGGGCCGGACAGGAACAACCCAAAACCAGGTTGGGGAGGAGCAATCTTTGAATACGCTTCGTGCATGTTGTCTACGACGTCCTGGTGGCGGACGACAAGGACGAGAAACTGAGTGATAAAGAACACTACTCGGTGGCGTAGTTCTTCGTCTGTCACCCAGATCGCTCCGTTTTCGGCAACCGCAAGTTGGCCGGGATAGATAACAAAATCCAGGTTTTCCAGGTCATGCGGATCTTCGGTTTCGTCAAGCACTACGTTGCCAAGAAGCTCTGCCGGGACGCTGGACTGATCGCCGGGCGCGAAGCCAATCTCATTGGCCGCTAGCCCGGAAAACACTCGATTTGCTGTCCTGAATTGTTCGAATTCGGAGAGTTTCTCTACGACCTGTCCCAAGTCGCTGACGCTATGGCATTCGCCTCCCGCGAAGCGAACCATCTCTACGAATTTGTCAGCTGGGTTTGCGTGCTTGATCCAGGGACCATCGACAACTTCTGGCAAATCGACCTGGTCGACGATCTGCCGCCGGAGCTTCTTCAGGATTTTATTTTTTGTTTCCAAATGGCTAACTCACATGCACCCTTTTGCCGTCAAATCGGACACGCAGCCTATGCCATCCCGTGCCGTCTCGCAATAGCTGCCTGTGTCGTAGTGCGGATTGCAAAGATTCGTAGTGCGGATTGCCAAGATTCGGAGTGCGGAAGGCTAAGTAGTGCTCCCAACAAGATCTCCCCTTAGTCATACAAGCTCCGACGAGCCTCAGATCCACTCACTGGCTAACTTCACTACGAAAAGAAATGCTGCCAATGCTATTGTGCTCTGCCCAGTCGATTTGCTAACTGCTTTTTAGCGAACTGATTGTAACTTGCTGTCCAGTTTGAGCTTCCGGCTCTTGTGGCATGGTGCGAGTGGAGAAACGCGGGTGATACAGGACTTTACGATTTCGAAATGCACCCGCAAGTGCAATGTGGATGGGCATGCTCTCAAGCCTAGCGAAGTCTATTTTTCGGTCATCATTCCGCAGGCTGAGGGTGTTGCGCGAGTCGACGTTTCGGCCCAAAATTGGAAAGAGCCGCCAGACGATGCGATTGGATGGTGGAAAAGCAGAATGCCGCAAGCGGGTCCTAAGAAGCTCCGTCCGGCACCCACAGGCGTTTTGCTCGATACTCTTGGCGAGTTAGTTGAAATGCCTGGCCAAGAGGCCCTTGCCTATTTTCTTGGGCTTTTGCTCGTTCGACGGGGAGTCTTGGTGGAGGAAAGCGACACCGTTTTATCGGTTGGCGCTCCCGACCAAACGAGTGAACCAAGCGAGGAAGAGCAAGATACCGATCTAACATTACTGCTGGTGTGTAAGGCTGATGGGCGCCAGTGGAGCGTGCCCATTTGCGAACCAGCGGCCGGTGAGATTCTTGCAATTGAAGAACGCCTGAACGACCTGTTGTTTACCGAAGAATAACAAAGCTCCTACTCAAGTCGATTTGGCGATACCAGGACGGCAAGCCAAGGATTAACCAATCGCGAAGGACCGCGTGTGCCGGATCAAGTTTCAGCTCGAAAGCACTTCAGTCGACGCAATGCCGTAACCGCTTTGGGAGTCATGTCGACTTGGGTTGTGGCCTCGGGTGCCACCTGCATTTCACGAACTCGACCGAGCGATTTGTATGCGCCTCCGATTGTGTTCGAGAGCGAACCGAGTCTTGACGAATTGATTGGCCAACTCAACAACTCGCTGAACATCCAGTCAATCGAAAGCAATACGCTCAAGGTAAGTAGCCCGGACATCTCCTTCCGGCTCAACGGCAGTATGGTGTGGCAGCGGCAGATGAACTTCTACTTCGAAGCTCGTCCGCCCGGAGGAAACGTCTTACCGACTGCCATCGCGGCAGGTAGTACAGACGAGAAGTTCTGGGCCAAGCTTTCGTATCCACGGGAACAACTGGTTTACGCCCGCTACGCCGAATTCGAGAGTCTTATGGGACCAAGACCGCTACTGCCGGTCTCACCCATTTGGATCCGGGAAGCGATGGGAATCATCGAGTTTGATCCGCAGCACAAGCACACCGGACTCCAGAGGCGCCCCAATGGCTGGGTGGAAATCGAGTCGCATATCCCGTCACCACGTGGGGGCTATATTCGCAAAGTTGTCGTAGACCCCAAATTAGCAACCATCCACCAGACGACACTGACCGAAGCAAGCACGCGACGGATGATCGCTAGTGCGGACATGAGCAAACATACATACTTCGGCGAAGTTGGCGTCGCACTACCGATGGAAGTACATGTCAAGCTGCTGGGAAGGGAAACGTTGTCATTCACGGTAGAAATCTCAAACTACCTGTTTAATCAAACGACGGCCGAGTCCGATGCACGCTACGAAATGCCGGATTCCACTGGGATTGACACTGTCGACTTGACGCGTGTGTTGGCCAATGGGCAATTCACACCGGCTAGCACGCCGAAGTATACGCCTGAGAGAACAGCGACGTTGCCGGGTCACTACAGCGTCCGCTAGGCTCACTCGTAGTTCCACTTCATGATCCACGGATCCTTAGTGGACTTTTGGAAGGCCTTCATTTCGTCTTTCAGCTCAGCAAGTAGTTCTGCATGCTCGGGCGAGTCGGCCAGGTTGTTCACTTCAGCGGGATCTTTTTCCAGGTCAAAGAGCTCGAATTCGGGCCGGTGGATGTAGCTTTCCACTGTTCTCTGCCCGTACAGCGTTTGCATGCCTTGTTGGTAGCGATCTTGCCAGGTCGATGCAGCCCAAAGGTCGGAGGCGAATGGATATGGCAGGCCATGAGCGATATTCCAAATCAATTTGTACCTGCGACGGTGGACCACTCGCATCGGATAGTACATCTGTATCTCGTGAAATGTATGTGATGCGTAAACGACGTCGCGTTTGGATTTCGGCTGTTTAGCCAGGCGAGCCCAGCTCTTGCCGTGAAAATCGCGCGGCGGATTGCCTTGTTCGCGTCCCAGTGCGCCTGCAAAGTCGATGATGGTCGGCGCAAGATCAACGTGGCTGATCATTGCGTGGTTCTCAACAGGCTTATTTGTATTCGAAGAGGAAAGGTCACCTAATCCTTGCCAGCCTGCCGGGGGCTTAACGATCATGGGCACGTTCATTCCTGGTTCGTAGAGCGTCGTTTTGCCACCAGGGAACGCCATCCCGTGATCGCTGGTGAAAATGAAAGCGGAACGGTCGTAGATCCCCGCGTTGCGGAAAACCTCGGTCAGTTTGCCGAGTCCCGCGTCGATTCTCGACACGCTCTGGTAGTACATCGCAAGTTCTGCTCGGCACACGGGGGTGTCCGGTAGAAAGTCCGGCACTGCGACTTCTTCGGGATTGTAGTACTGACTCGGCACGCCCTCATACCCAGCAAGTTTATTGCCAAAAGCATTGGGTTTGTGCGGAAGATCGGTACGGGTTCCACCGCCGCGATGTGGATCGGACGTGCAAAAATACAGAAACAGCGGCTTCGAATCGTCACGACTGGCGAGATACCTGCCAACCACCTCAGACATCTGTACGGGGTTGCGCGTATTTCCCGGCAGCTGCACATCGAACTTGTAAACACTCTCGGGTGCAACATGGTACTTACCGATACGAACCGTCTCGTACCCCGCTTCTGTCAATCGAACGGGCAGGCTCTTCACACGATCGAAAGACTGGAAGTGATGGTAGCTGTGCTGGTGGCCGTATTGACCATTAAAGTGGTTGTGTAGCCCGCTTAGAATTACGCTTCGTGAGGCGCTGCAACTGGCCGTCGTGCAATACGCGTTGCGGAACAACACGCCTTCGCTGGCTAAGCGATCCATATTGGGAGTACGAATCGTTTCGTTTCCATAGCAGCCGATATTTGGGCTCTGGTCGTCGGTGACGAAAAGCACAATGTTGGGGCGTTCGTCGTCCGCAAGTGTCTGGCCCCCAGTTGGGAGAATCCAACTCGACGAAGCGAAATGGATCAGAAAAACATGAACCAGCGAAATACGTATCGGTGAAACACGCAGCAGAGCAAACAGCGACATCAGAACGACTTTCAAGAGTTGGTGGGAACTTTGACTGCCGAGCCCAGCCGCAGTCTACGTTTGCTGAATGCCTATAGCTCCTTCATTTTGATGTCCTTGAATTCTGCCCACATGGGAACACCGCCATGCAGCTGAAGGGCAATGACACCGCCTAGTCGAGCGTCTTTTTCGGTGTCGGTGAAGTCAAGGATGAGTTTCCCGTTGAAGTAGTGCTTGATGTTGCGGCCTTTGGCAACGATGACGACATCATTCCAGTCGTCAAGCTTCACTAATTTTTTGAATTCCTCTTGTGTGATGAGCTTTTCAGTAATGTTCCGTTTCTTGGGTCCGGTCGCAGTGGCTTTTTCGCCGACCAAACAAATTCGGCCTCGGCCAAGACGTTCCCCGTAAATGAAACCTGCGACGTTGGGGAATTCGTCGTTGTTGCGGATCTCGTGCTGGTAACCCTTCACAACCCATTCATTCTTAACGCCTTCCTTAACCCGCTCGGAACGGTACTGGATGCCGCTGTTGTTCTCGCGTGAGCACCGGAAGCTAAGGCGAAGTTCGAAGTCTTTAGGTTCGCCGCCTTTCCAGATCAAGAATGTGTTTCCTTTGGCTGGGTTCTCTTTGGTGGTTTGACCGTGGATGACACCGTCCACTACGCTCCACAGCTTTGGATCACCGTCCCAGCCGTCGAGTGTCTTGCCATCGAACAGGGACTTTAGTTTCTCTGTCTTGGAGTCCGCTTTGACCGCGTCGTCGCCCAGCGTTGATTCGGCCCAAGCGACTGAAATTCCCAGCAGGGAAAGTGTGGTCAAGAAACTGGCGAGCGTGCGTTGGATGAATGTCTGGCGACTCGATGGCGAGTGAAATGCAGCTGTCATAAGAGACTCCTAAGCTTGATTTGGTGAGTATGGTGGGGCGGTCCGCTTCGAAGAAAATGGACCGCTGCCGGAAGGTGGGAGAAGAATTGTGACCGTTCGCAGTTCGTTTCGCAAGCAAATGGAAGAGCTGTCTTCGCAGAACGTAGGAATCCTTCACGGAATTCTGTTCTTTTCTCGTTCTGGTCGAAAAGTTGTTGATTTTGAGGCGAGGACTACGCAGCTGCGAGAGTATTGCCACCAGTGCTCGGTGTGTTTGCTTATGGAGCCCTGGAGATAATTGTCTTCCCGGCGAACCGCCGGACACGCTTGAGATGCTATCAATAAACGTGCTTGGGAAATTCGAGGCAGATGCTTTAGGCTGCTGGAGGCTCAGAGGCTGTTGGGAGATAAAGGGTTGAGTCTGGGCGGTGTAGGCGAAATGGCGGGAGAGTGCGGCCGCGCTGAGGGTGGGCAAAGCAAACGACATGAGTAGGTCGATCAATAGGAATGACCGCTAAAGTTTACCTGACCATCGAGAATCGTTGTGGCTGCGGTGCACTGAGGTGTGAAAGATCATCTACAACACTTGCTAGGCCCTCATGCGATCTCCATTGCCCAGATCGATGCAACGTTTTCTCCCAAACCTTGCAAAGCATCTCCCACGTGCTGGAAAACTCAGCAAGCGGATGTCGGCTGGTGCGGTCGTGTTCTTCGCAGTGATCATTTGTTGGGCTTTCCTAACATCTGGATGCGCACACAAACGGGCTATGCCTGGATTCAACTCCTCGCAGTTGCCGCCCTTGTCCGAAAGCGGTACGGATTTTACGCCCCAGCGGTGGTGGATCACGTTCAATGACGCAGGGCTGGACCAACAAATCAACATGGCCCTTGGCGAGAACTTTGATTTGGCCGCAGCGCTGTATCGACTACGAGCCGCACAAGCGGTGACTCGGCGAGAAGCATCCGACTTGTTTCCCGATCTCAACGGATTGTTGCGCGATCAAAACACATTTGGTCCTGGGCCTGATCAAACCCGTTTGACCTGGGGCTTGGATGCGGCCTATCAAGTCGATCTATGGGGGCAAATTCGAGCGCGCGTCGATGCAGAACGTTTTCGAGCCGGAGCGACTCGGGCCGACTATCATACCGTTGCGCTTGCCCTGTCGGCCGAAATAGCGCGAACCTGGTACGCTTTGATCGAAGGCTACGCTCAGCTCGATCTTCTGGAACAACAATTTGCTACCAACTCCGATGGGCTTAAACTTGTCGAGGCGCGGTACGGGAATAATCTAGGCGGCGAGGGTGGTGGCCCAAATGTGTTGCGCCAGCGTCAGTTGATCGAATCGACGCGAGAACAACAAGTTGTCGTTGCGGCTAGCATCGAGGTACTCGAACATCAATTGGCTGTCCTTACCGGTCAGCCCCCTCAATCGGCAAAATATCAGCCTGGGAATATGCTGCCTGCCTTGCCGCCGCTTCCCTACACTGGTCTCCCATCCGAACTAATCAATCGACGTCCGGACGTTCGTTCCGCTTTCCTTGAATTGGTTGCGGCCGATCGAGATGCCGCGGTAGCAGTTGCTTCACAATATCCCAGGCTGGATCTCACTGGATCGCTTGTGAACTCCGCAGACCGGCCGTCCGACTTCTTTCAGGATTGGTTTGTTTCCATCGGCGGCCAGTTGCTGGGCCCGATTTTGGATGGTGGGCAACGTCGCGCAGAAGTAGCTCGCACGAATGCCGTCGTTTGCCAGCGATTCGCCGAGTATCGTCAAACGGTGCTAATCGCACTTCAAGAAGTCGAGGATGGCTTGGCGCTCGAGCGACGGCAGCTCGAGCGCATCGAAAAACTCGAAATCCAAGCGAAGTGGGCACGGAGTGCCGCAGACCAGCTTCTACAGTACTTTGTCAACGCAGAAACGGATTACTTAGATGTTCTGAGTGCCAATCAGTCCGAGCAGCGTGTTCAACGTTCGCTAATTTCAGCTCGGCTGGACCTGATTCTGATCCGAATTGGGCTCTATTTGGCGCTTGCCGGAGACTTCGACACCCGACCGATCCCCGCAGGGGAAGAGATTCTACCATTGCCGATCGAACCGATCGCGCCAGC
>DNPC01000233.1 GCA_003501565.1 Planctomycetaceae bacterium
ACAGGCTGAAATGTACGGCGAACATTTCGATATTCCCGAGCCAGACGAATTGCTAATGGTCAGTTGGTTCGAGGGTGGCGAAGTATTCCGCAGCGGCTGCACTTTTCGTCGCGGACAGGGCAAAATTTTCTACTTCCGCCCCGGGCATGAAACGTATCCCATTTATCACAGCGCTCAGATCCAACAGGTGATTGCCAATGCTGTCACTTGGTCCCGACGCACACATTCGTTCTACCAACCCGATGCGCAGCATGTTGAATCAGCGCTGGAACCACTGGGTTAACTAGTGCGAGTCACACGTCGTTTAGTCACTTCAGAGTGCACGTGGTCGCGTTGCAAGTCTTGCCTCTCGCCAACCCCCAACCAAGCCATAACAGCGCTCCGCTTTGTTGCGGCTTACTTGCCGAGCAGCTGTGTTGCAAATTCAGGAAACTGGCTTGCGGCCGACGAACTGGTAGAAGGGCGTTCGAATAAACGGTATGTAAGGCACCTTTGATTTCGATTCGGTGCACGAAACTGTTTCAAAGTGTTTTCGCAAAAATGGCAAGTGATCGGATGAAGGAAAAACGTTATCTCCCGCGAACCAAACGGGCCAAAAACTGCGAGTAAACCAGCCATGCTGTTTCAGTTCGTCTGCTGCATGCTTTCTAGAAACATAGAAATCGACCACGCCGATGGTACCGCCAGGCTTTAAGATACGAAGTGCATTTTCGATCGCACCAAACCAATCGGGAATCATCGTCAACGAATAAGAGAAAGTGACGATGTCCGCTGAGCCTTCGGGAGGAGTCCAAGTAGTTGCGTCAGCTTCGACCGCATGCGCGTTTGACCAGCCACGGTCATCGAATCTCTGCTGAGCAACCTTCAAGAGACTCGACGCCAAGTCAACTACGTAGATGCTTGACAAATCTGACACGCGATCCTGAATGAATTCAACGTTGCCGCCGGTTCCACCTCCCAGATCAACCCACACGCCATTCTGCGGCGTCTCGATCGACTGAAACAGTTCTTCGCGCCCGTGTAACAGACGCCTTCGAAAGTCATCGTAGCCGCTGGCTTGCCCGGAATAAAAGCTCTCCATTCGGGCGGCATGATCTTTGCCACGTACAGGACGAAGCACCAAGTGGTAGAGGATTTTCAGATCTTGGAAGAATCCCATTTCCGGCCTGCCTACGCGTTAGGAGAATTTCGCCACGTTGACTCAGTCGCACGTGACACTTCGAAGATGCGTCCAGATATCAGCCGTCCGCAAACTTAGACCGCCAGGTCCGCAATGTAGAAACTACCGTACGTGTGAACGCGATCAAACTCATGCAACCGAGCAGCCTCCTCTTTGTCGTATGTCAGTAGCTCCGGCAAGAGCATCTGTTGCCCATTATGAGTCACTTGAACTCGATCAATGAAGTCGGTTTCTAACCCGCCGCTTCGCCAGAGTATGCGAGTATTCTCTGCGGCCCGAGATAAGATCGCCTGCCATTCACTCTCAAGCAGCGGGAAGAAATGGTCACTTAACCAATCCATGTGATCCAGCAACACAAAGCGGCTGATCGGCTCATCTCCCTTCTCCAAGAAGCCTTGGACCGAATCGGTATGCACGGAGACGTTCGCGATATCTGTCTGCTTTAAGTGCTGGAAGTTGTCCGGTTTCAGATATTCTGGCGAGCAACTAGGTGTATAGCTACCGGTAACGTAAACACGCCAAAAATAGTTGTCATGGATTGGTAGTTTTGCGAAGACGGCTTCCATTGAGTCTTGAATGAAGGCCAAGATACCACCCGGATATTGCTTTTCAATCTGCTGCCTCTGAGCCTTAGGCACGCCCAACATCGACAGAGTGGTGTCGCGGTTGAGTGCAAAACGCATCGTGCGACTCCAGAACTTCGCTTCGATACGCGTGTAGACTTCGCGTTGCTCGTCGACCGTCTTACACTCCATGATCTCATTGATCTCAGGCCGAATTTTGGCGATGCGATCTATATAGGTGCGAATACCACGAGCGAACTGCCCACTAGTCCCTCGATAGTAGAAGCTTCGCCGCGAGCTGTCGAAGAACTTGATCCATCGATCCCAATAAGCCTGTGCCCACTCGCCCAGCGCCGGTCGAAGGATGTCGCGATACAGTCCAGCTACTTGCGGATGATAGCCATCTCCGAAGAGCTTGTAGAAATCTTCGAATTCAAGCTTTCTGATCCCCGCCATCTTAAGTTCCAACAGCGCATTCTGCCGCGGATTCATATCAACGGCATGAACGTGTCCGGCACCCGCAATCGCATAGTCGAGAGCGTTGCAACCAGCAGACGTGATAACCAGAACGCGGTCATCTGAAGTCAGCCGTAACGCTTCGCGATCAAGTCGCGGATCTTCCCAGCAGGTGTTATAGACCAAGTTGTTCCCATGAACGAACTTGAAAACGCGACCGCTTATCCAATTGCTTAAAGACATGCTATGAGGTGCCGCCTGGCAGTGAGACTCGCTGCATACGGGCAAGTTCGCCGCACCAGTCTCGCCGGGTGAATTTGGCTATGCTTCAGGGGAGAGAGGGTTGAAAATGGGGAGCCCTATCGTATCGCTGAGGCCGAAATTACGCGAGGGTATGTACGCGCTGGGCAGCAATTGGGCAAACGCCTACTTTGGCAGCAACCACAGCACCTCACCGCCGCCGCCCGACGCGCGATCGCCCAAGCTTCTCAAAACCCGGCGTGGGTGTTTCGTGCTCAATGTAGGACGGATCGAATCATTGGCAATTTCGCGCATGAGAATTGGCAGAAACGACAGTTCGTCAATGTCCGGCTCAGTGAATCCCGCGATCGGAGGAACTGCCGATCGCGTGAGTTCTCGGGGCAATTCGTCCCCAGCGACGTATTCTTGGCTTCGAAAATCATCGGTTGCGTCAGGATCCAGAGTCGGCACCCCCGTTTGACGAGTGTCGCGCGGAATCTCTCCGCTCCTGGGCGGCTGGTCCGTGGCTCCAAACTTCGCTTGCTGAGTTCCTGGGAGTTCACAAAAGACGATAGTCCCGCGTTGCATATCGGTCCCGAGCGGTAGCTGGGCGCCGGAGCCGAAAACCAACGTACCGGCGATCATGCGCGTCGCCGCACCAGGACCCACCTCTCCGCCAACATAAACGATCCCTCGCCGCATCCGTGTACCCAGCCAACGACCGGCCGAGCCAGCAACGGTCAGTCGACCGCCGCGCATACCACGGTTGTTGTCACCGGCTGCGTAGTTCCCTACGCTGCCTGTTACTCGAACATGACCGCCGCGTAGGTTCGATGCGCAGTGGTCGGCTGCGTCTCCATGGATTGTGATGGAACCGGAACGCATTTGAAAACCTACGTTTGCCCCAACGCTACCACGAGCATCAATAGAGCCATTTTGCATCTGCCCACCGATGTGCGAACAGTGCTCGAGTTGGCCGTCTATCCGCAAGACTTCAGGATTCCCATCAGCGACCTGAAACACGTCCGCTAATGAGCAGTCCGACTGGCGGTACTCAGACTCCGCGATTTGTATTGGAAGTCGCTCAATTGCGAATCGATTCAGCTCTCTGATCTTGCACGGCGTGATGCCTGTCAGATTGATTGGGACGTTTGTGAAGTCCGATCGAAGTGTAATCGTTAACGGTTTCACTGCAGAATCTCGCGCAAGTGAAAGTGATAGGGTCCAAGCTTTCCACCGTAGTTTCCACCGGTAATCGCTCGCAGCCCTAGTGTTCGACCTGCCTCACAGGCCGCCAAGATGCCAACTCGCATTGCCCGTGCGACATCTGCTTCGGTAAGACCATCAATTACAACTTCCAAAGCCGCTGACACGCCTTCGGGCAGCAGCGTATCGGTCACGCTTCGCAGCGTGGGACAAAACGCGTCGTTGGTGGAAGCATTCAACGACTTGTACTTGCTACCAACCTTCGAGCCGCTTCGCGCTACGCCTCCTGGGAACGGCATGATGACATCCGTCAGTTGACGCATCGCATCCATGGCCGCCTCGCAGGACTTGAGGGCACCCTTCAAATTCTCGCTAAGCACCAAGAAATTCCCACCACCGACGGCTTTACACCTCGCTGTATCTTCCTGGCAAACGAATTCTCCATCCATCACTGGAACTCGCCAGTAACGTACACCACCGACCAGCTTGGATATCTGAAATCCATCCCCGAAGTAACGTAAGTGGCTTCCTAGGGAGATGCGTTTTTCACCCTTCATTCCGGCAAAAACGCTGGTAGATGGACATGTGAGCACACATTGCCCAACGCGGCGCACGACCTGCTTTTCCAGTTCTTTACCTGACACCGCAAAAACGAGTACAGCGATCCCCGGTCGGCCATCGGGAGTCATTTCCGCCGCAATCTCTTGTTCGATACCGGCTTCGCAACCGCAAGCAATGACACTCGTCGCAAACCCAGTCATGCTCTCCGCGGCACGCAAAGCCCAGAAGCGATCTTCCGCAGTTATGATCAACCGAGTGGCTGTCATCGGAAACGCTTCAGCAAAGGTATCTTGGATTTCAACGTCGTTGATTTTCAACCCACAGTTCTCTTAATTCTCGTGAAGCCCCTAGGGCTAGGTTCGATAGATGTCATCCAGTTCCGCCTGGCTGATTTCCAATCCGCTGATCCCGCATCCATAGGTCTCAGTTAACACTTCCGAGTAGCGACTGACCACGCTCTGGTCGAATTGTGGTCTGGCATGCAACAACCGTCCCGCAATCTCCCTCGGTGCTTGAACAGCTTGCATCTGGCCATTTTTCACCAAGCACACGCAATCGTTGAAGGTTGCCTCCCAGTCATCGGAATGACGCCGGAACACCGAAACATCCGCAAGCTGTCCTGGCACCAATGACCCTCGGTCTTTAAGGCTCAAGATCTTCGCTGGCGCAAGTCGGGTTATGATCGCGATCTCGTCAATTGTGTATTCGCGATCGATCTCCTGCAAAACTGCCATCCCCGCTGCATCGGGATGGATCCTGTCCAGGTGATCTTGCCGAAAACTCTTGTCCATCAGCAATCGCATCAAGTGCGGGTAACAAGTAAACGGTCCGCCGTTGGGATGATCCGTCGTTAGAAAAACTCGCCATGGATCTTCTATTAGTAGTAGCAACTCAAGACCAATACACCACTGAAGGCTATGGACAAACCGGTCATCTTCGTACCGCATAGGTACCACCCCGCATCCTGCTGAGGCGCCGACGTCGCTAACAATCCACCGCTTCCCATCCGCATATCGAGTGTTCTCATATTGCGCTCGCGTATCGGCTGAAATCGTGACAGTCTGCCCAAACACAACCTGGCCCACGTCCAACGTCACGTTGTCATGCTGATTGACAAAGCGGCTCAGCTCCTCTGCCGCACTCGACATCCCAAACTTACCCTTGTCGCCGTAGCAATTGAACTGTGCGTGAGTGAGATGAATCGGATGCCCTTCCGCAGCACTCAGCGTTGCTAAAGTTGATTCAATGTTCCCAGGTACGCCTAGGTTGCTTGCATGCACGTGCAGCGGATGCGGCAAACCTAGTCGAACAGCACTGGCGGTCAGCTCACGGACCACGTCACGCGGAGTGACTCCGTAGGCAAGATGGTGCTCATCAACGTCTAACTTCCGCTGATTGAACCGAAACGCGTTGATCCCGCCGGGGTTGACCACTTTGATCGCTAGAGCACGTGTTGCAGACACAGCCCAACCTACCAAAGCATCCAATTCGGCCGCTTCGATACCCCGGCCTATTTGCTCGAGCAACCAGTCTTCGTTACCGAGCACCACATACGCTCCAGCATCAATGCCCGGCGTATCGCGCAGCTCCCAGTGTGTATGACGCGCTGTCGGTAACAACATCGCCGGTTCGAAGCAGGAGGTATAACCGATGTCGTTATAGAGCTTACCGGTTTGTCGCGTCGGCCAAACCGTGCGTTCATCCGACGGTTGTGCACTCTGCAGCATTCGCGCTAGGTTGACTTTGCCGCCGCCGATGTGCGTGTGAATATCGATCCCCCCAGCCATCACGATGCAACCACTTGCATCAAACACCTCATTTGCGGTCGCAAGTTTTACATCCGGGGCTTCAATGATCTGCTCGCCTTCGATCCAAATCGAGCTGGCCCGAGCGTGCATTGGGTGTTGTGGGTCGACAATCCAGCCACTGCGAATCTCAATACTCACGGCGTTTCTCCAGCGAGATCAGCCGCATCGCCGCGGTCCAGCGCTCCATTGGCGGATTGCTTCAATCGCTCGCGCAGTTCGGTCAGTAATTCCAGCGCGGAAGGCTGGCGCGTATGCCGCTTGCTCAACGATAGCTGGTTGGCGCCACAAAAGATCGATAGTGCACCGTCGCCGCGCATCAAGTGGCCAGCCGAGCCCTGACCAACTGCACTGATTTCGACCACCTCTCCCTGAGCCAACTCAGCATAGCCCGCAGGCACAATGCTCAAATTCGCGCCGACCTGCGGCAGGGGGTTGGCCGTGACAACATTTCGGAACATGACAATGCTTCCAAAAGTCCTGCGAAACTTCTCCAGCGGCCATCCGGTCCGATCGGCTTTGGAAGACCATCGTCCTGCATCGAATGACGCCGAAGGAGAATAGCCCGTGAGCCAGCTGAGCGTTTCGTTTGCCGTAACTCGGCCTGTGTTTGCTTCGATGGGCAACAAACAGAATCGATGAGTTTGGCTAACCAAATGTGAAATGGCAACTAGGCGGCGAAGGGTGAGTTCATCGAGATCGTCGTTAAACTGATCGGCTGACCACACGACCGTCGTATAGTCGCTTCCAGCAATAGCAGAGTACAACAGCTGGCTATTGGTATCGCGCTGACCGAGAGACTCGTAGCGAAGCCGCAAGAGCACTTCTGTTAATAACGCATACAGCCCGGACACCGCCGTTGGAATTATGTGGTCTGGCCTGACTACCTCCGACGACCATTCACCTAGATGCACCCATGTGCTCTCCGGACGTACCAACTGCTTTGCGAGTTGTGGAACTTCCGTTTCGATTTCTGAGCCGAGCGTTATCACCAGTTGGCTGTGCGTTGTAGCCTCGGCCAGCGTTGTGCCAAGCCAACCAGATGACTCTGCTACCCTCCGATGCAGTCGAGTACTTGTTGACTGACCGATATGAATGTCATCCCCACGCAATTCGGCTAGCTGAATTATCTGCCGAGTAGCTTGTACATCCGCCGAATCGATCCACCACAGCGTTCTTTCGTCAGCAGGCAGGTTCCTAAGAACGCTTTCTACACTCTCATCTAACGAAACGCCGCGCGATGGGCTGATCGCGGCTTGATTCAACAGTTTCTCTCTAAGCCGACAGCCAGTGGTTCGATCACCGCTACATAGCAGACCGCAAAAACAACATGACTCTTGCTCACTCAACCGAGAATGTCCGCACACATTGAGAAAGTTCCATCAGTCCCGAGCAAGCGTTACCTTACTCATACTGTTGGTTAGTTTAGTCGCCACCGGTACGCATTAGTAGCAGGCCGGAAGCTAGCGCGACTAGAAAGCTAGGTCATCGCCGAAGCGATCCCGCTCATTCTGGCTTAGGCGGTACATATCGTGAATCAATTGACTATCGCACGCCCGCTGTTCGACTTTTCGGCGGCGGAACATCCGCTGTTGCGTAGCGATCATCACCTCGGGGGGCAGGGTTGCATTCTGCCCAAACAGCCGTGCATAGTTGACGAAACTCGGCACATTGCTTGTAACAAAACCATACATCATGCTACAGACACCAATGACCTTACCCGTAAAGATCCCGGTGTTGATGGCCGTTTTGCTGTAGTCGCCCATCACGCACCCCAGGAACTGCATCCCTGTAGCGACTTTGCCGGCCGGATACTCCATGTTCACCGTGCCGTAGGTGTTCTTCAGGTCCGAATTGCACGTCCCAGCACCTAAGTTGATCCAGCTACCCAGATAGCTGTGCCCCAAGAATCCGTGGTGCTGCTTATTCGTAAATGGCTCCACGACCGCCGCTTCGACTTCGCCGCCAATTTTCGTCGTATGCCCTAAGGACACCGCATCTTTGATAGCGGCATGTTCAAGAATTCGACAACCGGGTCCGATGTAAACCGGCCCGCGCAGCAACGTGTAGGGACCAACACTTGCTCCGGCGTCTATCACTATCGGACCATCTTCTGTTTCCGTCAGTACGAACTGGCCCAGTTTTGCTTCAGGATGTGCAAATACTCCATCGGCAATTTCCTTGTAGCCCCCCGACGCAATTCGGTGGTCTAGCGAATCATTAATTACTTCCATATTGGCGGCTACGACATCATGCGGATAGCTCATCACATTCAAAGTTTGCTCAATGCGTGGCAGCTGCGCCGCGGTCTGAAGCAGTGGAGCGATGCCGGTAGAGTCTGCCGAAGCGATCTCGGCCCAACTCCATCCCGGATTGACAACGGCAGCGATTTGTTCTCCACACCAAACGACACCACTGTCGGACGACTTCAAAAGCTCCTTTATGGTGCTCAGCGATTGCATACTAGGAATGACCCGGGCATTAATCGCGACTGTCGGTCCCGGACTAGATTGAACGGCCGGATCACCAGCCAGCTTCAGCTCCGGACAATCAAGATC